>JBAUTP010000152.1:0-5040 GCA_049582265.1 Thermoplasmata archaeon | reverse complement strand
GCCCGGTACCGGGCCGTGGTCCCACAAAGCACTACGCGCCCATGCGGCCGTAGGCGTTCGAGCGCGAGGTCGAGGATCCGTCCTCCTACGTTGTCGAAGTAAACGTCGATCCCGTCGGGGCAGAGCGCGTCAAGCCGCGTCGCTGGGTCCTCTCGCCTGTGGTCAATCGCCGCGTCAATGTGGGCCTCCTCCATCAGCCACTTGCACTTCTCTGTCCCGCCGGCGATTCCGATCACCCGAGCTCCGAGAAGCTTGGCGATCTGGACAGCTATCGAACCCACCCCGCCGGCCGCGGCGGAAACAAGGACCGTTTCGCCCGAGCGAGGCCGTCCGATCTCGACGACTCCGAAGTAAGCCACCATCCCGGTGATTCCCAGCGCCCCGACCGCAAGACGAGGGGAAGCCCCGGCGAGGATCTTCGCCGTGTCCCAGTAGCCCTTCCCGTCGACGACGGAGTAGTCTTCCCAGTACGAGGCCCCGTAGACCAGGTCCCCGGGCTGGAACTTGGAGATATGGGACTCGATGACCTGGGAGACCGCCAACGCCCCCATGGCGTCACCGATCTGGTAGCCGCCTTGGCCCGGCTCTGCAGCCATGCCCAAAATTTGAGTCGGGTCGAAGGAGAGCCAGAGATTTCGGACGAGCATCTGCCCGTCTCCCGGCATGGGAATATCCGACTCGGTCCATCGGAAGTTCTTCGGACCCACCGGTCCTTCGGGCCTCTTCTCGACCAGCCAGCGCCGATTCCTTCCCTCAGGCATACCTCACTCCGCGGGTTCTTTCGCTAGAATCCGCCAGTGAACCGTGAAGGTCGTAGATATACAATTGAGCCGGGGCTCCCGTGCCAGCCGAGTCCTTTCAGTGCGTTACGGTCAACAAGTTCCGAAGGTCGGGGAGTGGCGGGCCGTTCCACTCAGCATCGGGGTCGTAACGGGCATCGGGGGTAGGCGACGCCCCGGGGAAATTGTAAAGAAAAGCGGCCAGGCCAACGGTTGTGGCTCCCGTGAGTTCATGGCTTCCCCCGTCGCCGACAAAGGCACATCGCTCGGCGGGTAGATGGAGCCGTTGAAGCGCGCGCTGGTACATCCTCGGGTCCGGCTTACAGAAGCCTTCCTCGCAAGAGAATACGGTCGCGTCGAACCGTTGCCCCAAAACAGTGGAAGGCCAGAGGCGGGGCGTTTCCCCCGAAGTGTCGCTTACCACGGCCAGGCGCACTCCCGCCGCCCGCAACGCGTCCAGTTCGGGAAGTACCGGCCCGCAGGATTCGAGAGGACTCTGGCAAAAGGCGAGGCGAACCTCGACCGACTCTCGCACGTGGTCGAACGTGGGTACGATACCCTGCCGCCCCGCGATGCGCCGAAGACACTCCTCGAGTGAACCCAGTTGGCCGCTACAGCGCAGCTCCAGGCTCTTGGCCCAGTCCCCCTCGAATCGCACCGGGTCCACCTCGAGAAGTCGAGCCATTTCGTGTAGATGGGGAGCTCGGTCGTCCCGCGAACCCACGGGCACCAAAGTTCCAAAAAGGTCAAGGAGAACCCCTTCGAAGTGGACGTGGATTTCTACCGTATTTACCGACCCCCCAGGCGCTGGTTCGGAACGATTTCGGGTGATCCTCCCTACAAGGAAAAAAGCTCGACTCTCCAGGACATAACCCGTTAGCCGGGTGCAGGGGGTGGAGGAATCAGGTCGCCAATCCCAATCGCACGGGGGGCTCACGAGGCCTGTATTCTCCGAGCCCGGCACCGGACTCTTCCCCCAGTGCCGGGCAGGGAAGGCGAACGTCGGGAAGATCGAGCGCGAGCCACTCGAGCCACGGTTCGGAGAGTCGGGTTTTTGTGCCGAGCGGCCGCTCCGCGTTCGGGGTTGTTCATGAAAAGTACGGTGGAGCCCGACTGGGAGGCGCTAGGTAA
This sequence comes from Thermoplasmata archaeon, assembly GCA_049582265.1. GTDB lineage: Archaea > Thermoplasmatota > Thermoplasmata > Lutacidiplasmatales > UBA184 > Lutacidiplasma. The sequence goes on along the minus strand of JBAUTP010000152.1, from coordinate 3,130 downwards.
GCGCTGGTGGTCCCACGTCCAATTTCTCGCGGACGACGCGCTCGAAGGTCGCGACACGGGCAGTCCCGGATATGAAAAGGCCGCCGACTACATGTCCGAACAGTTCCGGGCCGCAGGCCTGGCGCCAGGCGGGGTTGGCGGATACCGACAGCCCATGGATTTGGACGTTGTGCGGATCGACGAATCTCGATGCAATCTCCAATTAGTCCAGGATGGGCGGGCCGAACCGTTGGAGCTGGGCGAGGACGCCCTCATGGGGGTGAGATCGCAAGCCGACCAGGACGTCGATGCCCGTGCCACGTTTGCCGGATACGCCCTGACAATCCCAGAATCGAACCACGATGATTTGGCGGACCCGGAGGTAAAGGGAAAGATCGTCGTCTTCATGGGCGGCGGCCCCTCGGAGATTTCGGGCCCAGTTAGCGCCCACTACCAATCGCTCGAGCAACGCCGAAGAGCCTTTCAGAAGGCCGGGGCCATCGGAGGGATCCTCATCGAGAACCCCAAAGGAGCAGAGGTGCCGTGGTCGCTGATGGCCAGCTTCCGATTTCAACCGAACATGGTGCTTCGCGACCCCGGAGACGAAGTGGCACCTCCGCTCAGATTGGAGGTGCTGTTCAATACCGAGCGCGCCGGCAAGCTCTTCGCAGGCAGCGGGCACTCGTTTGAGGAGGTCCTCTCCGCGGTCCACGCCGATAGGCCACTCCCCCACTTTCCGCTCGCCGTGAGCATCCGGGCGCGCGTTGGAACAACACGTTCGCAGGTGAAGTCGGAGAACGTCATCGGGGTTCTGCAGGGCAGCGACCCGGACCTACAGCACGAATACGTCATCATCAGCGCACACTTGGACCATATCGGAATCGGTGAACCGATCAACGGCGACCGCATCAACAGCGGCGCAATGGATGACGCCTCCGGCGACGCCTCTCTGATCGAGATCGCCCGCTCGCTGAGGGAATCCGGAACGCGCCCGAAGCGCTCGATCCTGTTCCTCTCGGTGACAGGGGAAGAAAAGGGCTTACTCGGGTCTCAATACTTTGCCGCGCATCCTACGGTCCCGGGTCGCCTCGTCGCCGACCTTAACATGGACATGTTCCTCCCACTCTTCCCTTTCAAGTACCTCGAGGTCCAGGGGCTCGCGGAATCCAGCCTAGGCGATGATGTTCGCGCGGTGGCTGAGACCGCGGGTGTCACGGTACAGGCCGACAAACAGCCCGAACACAATCGCTTCATCCGCAGCGACCAGTACAGCTTCATCAAGAAGGGCGTCCCCGCGCTGTCCTTCAAATTCGGGTTCATTCCCGGAAGTCTCGAGGGAGAGCTTTTCAAGGCCTGGTACGCTCATCGCTACCATACGCCCTCGGATGACCTCGAGCAGCCCGTTGACCTCGTCGCAGCAGCGCAGTTCAACGCGGTACTGGAGAAGCTCGCGCTCCGCATCGCCAACGCGGACCGACGTCCGGAGTGGAAGGGCGCTAGCTTCTTCCGCCGCTTCGCGACGTGACAGGCATCGTTCTAGACTCCGACCCGCTTTCTTCGGCGGGCCAGCGAAGGGACTAAGAATCCGAATGGCTCGAAGCCCGCAATGGCGCGACGCCTCACCTTCTCGCCCAACGACGGGGCCGCGATCGTAGACTACAATCATGCCGTATTTGACCGGTTCGTCCGCCGAGTCCGACACCTGCCAGGGAACGCGGCTACTCGCCGTCGCGGCATCGGACATGAGAGTCTGCTGGACACGTTTGCGCACATCCTCAATGTCCACGAGGTTTGGCTGGTCTACATTGTCCGAGGACGTACCTCCGATAAGGACTTGCGTCCGCTGTTCGAGGACGCTCGACGGCACCCCAAGAATTGGAAGGCGTTTGATGAGTACTCGAAAAGGGTTTGGAGGAGCATCAACGAAACAGTGCAGGGGTTAACTCCGCGCGGGTTGGCGCGGAAGGTGAAGGCCTTCTGGATGCCCGGCCAGTATACTGTGCGTGACGCGATCATGCAGACCACATTGGAACAGGCGAACCACTTGGGCGAGATCATCGGTGCACTCTGGCAGGACGACGTCAAACCCCCCAACATGACCTGGATCGACGTGCGTCGGGCGAAGTCAACCGCGCGACGACCCAAACCTTGAGGATCGAGATGGTATTCGACCCGGGAACGCTGAACAGCCCGCCAGAAACGTCGTCGAGGGCTTGACGGAACGACGCAGCCGAGGGCCCCGTTGGCCGACGCCGCCGAACGGGGTCTTTGGAATCCTCAAGGAGTGGAAAATTGGTCATTCAGGCGGCGAGACACTGACGAATCGCAGCCTGAGCTATACGTCAGCCCGGTTCTCAAGGAACCTGCGGGCGCCCGAAGGTTTAAGATGAAGATGGATGACTCGCCCGCATGGCCAGCTACCCGCCAAACCCGAACGCTCCGCAACCCCCGCCGCCGCAGTGGATACCTCCAGGGCAACCGATGATGGCGCCTCCGGCTCGCCCCATGAACTGGGACATGATGGGATTCCTGGCGAAGGGAGTGGGACTCCTTCTCGTCTTCGTGGGGACCCTCATCGGCGTGATCGGACTGAATCCGACGACCAACCCGGTGACGAGCACTATCGAGAACTCCATCCTTGCCACACGGATTCTTTGGACGCTCGGCCTGGCCGCGATCGCTGCGGGCGCAGGGATCAAGCTCCGCTACGTGGCCGTGACACCCGCCACCGACCTCGCCGACGGCCAGTCCCGCGTCCTGCGTGGGGCACAATGGCGGAACACCGTCACGTTCCTCGTGACGCTCGTCTTGCTGATCGGGATCCTGTTCTTCCTGCCGGTCTGAACAGAGAACGATTCAGTCAACCCTTTCCGCGGGGGGCCTCAGGGTCCCCCGCACGATGATTTTAAGGACGAGCTAAACCGATTTTGGACTTCATCGTGGGTCCAATCAACGATGAACCAACGATCGCCGATGCCCCCGCGATAGAACCCGTTCCCCTACCGGCCCGGTCGCTCTCCGCGGGTCTGAGACCGGCTCAACTGCTGGCCAGGTGGACACCGTATCTGTCGGACGTGGAACGGAGACGCTTTTTCATCCGCAGTCGAATTGGAGCTTACGAATGGAGAGCCACTAACCCGTAGGATACGCC
>JBAUTP010000151.1:0-3332 GCA_049582265.1 Thermoplasmata archaeon | reverse complement strand
GCCGGTCTCCTGTTCCACCGAGACGAGCGGGATGCTTTTATTTCTGGAACCTTCGCCACCGTCGATAGGCCATGGTAACGGCATCTCAACTCACCGTTCCGGGAAAAGACCGCGATCTTGAGGCATTTCTGGCTTTGCCCGATGGTCCTACGAAGCGTCGCCCCGCGGTCGTTGTGATCCATGAAATCTTCGGCCCTGATCCGCACATCCAAGACGTGACCCACCGATTGGCGAACGAAGGATACGTCGCCCTAGCGCCCAATCTCTTCACGGGAGAAATCGCCGAACTTCTCACGCCGAAGGCGATCGGGGAAAGTATGGGGTTCTTGCGGGCCCTTCCGCCCGAGGTCCAGCGGGACCCCGCCCAGATCCAGGAGCGAATACGTCAACAGCCCGCCGAACAGCAACGGCCCCTTGCCGCGATGTTCAAGATTCAGGACCCTGCTCGCCACCGGATCTTCGCCGAGGATCTCCTTGGCGTAGCGCGGTACCTTCGTGCCCGGGATGACGTCGCGCCCGAGAACGTGGGGAGTGTAGGTTTCTGCTTTGGGGGGGGCATGTCCGCACTCTTCGCGGGAACCGACCCCGAGCTCGCGGGGGCCGTGATTTTTTACGGCAACTCTCCGCCTTCCGATGTAGTGGCGAAGATACGTTGCCCAGTACTCGGACTGTACGGCGCCGAGGACCGCCGGATCACGGACACGGTACCGAAACTGGCCCAGGAAGCGGAAGCCCACGGAGTAAACTTCTCGTTTCATATCTACGCCGGGGCCGGACACGGCTTCTTCAATGACACTCGAACGTCGGCGTACCAAGAGGAAGCCGCACGAGATGCTTGGCATCGAGTACTCGAGTTCTTCCATTCCCACTTGGAATCCCGTTCCTCACCGTGAGAAAGGGCCGCTTCGTGGCGAACCTGCATCGTGATGCGTCCAGCCCTCGGGCCCGCCCCTTTACATCGCATCTGCAGGCCCGTACGCCGCGGTGGGCTCTCAGCCTGACGTCGAGGGCCGTCAGCCCTGCCGTCCGGGGGAGGGTGGGGACAGGAGCCAACCTCGGACACTTGTTACCGGAGCGAACCCTAGGCGCGCGAGGATGGGCTGGCTGGTTTCTCGTGCATCCACGGTCAGATATCGGAACCCTCGGTCGTGGGCCCTCTTCGCTCGGATGTGAACCAAGGCGCGATAGATCCCCCGATGGCGATAAGCCGGCGTCGTGGAACCGCCCCAGAGGCTGGCGAATGCGCGACCCGCGGGCATCTCCAGTCGACCCACCGAAACCGGCCGGCTCCCCACATACGCCGCGAAGTAGGCCAGTGTGGGGTCATTCAGTCGATGCTCGAACCTTACCGGTTGGACCGCTTCGGGTTCGCCCGGTCCCTTTTCGCTCACTTCCGCGGCGTCGACCAAGCCCTTCCGGTCCATGATTTGCCGGATCTCGACCCCCTCCATGTCGCCGGGCATCGAGGGGATTCCGTTCGCCAGATCGTAGACCATCAGAGTTTCTGGCGGGTCGGGAACATAGCCCATCTTCCCTAGTTGTTCCCCGAGGTCCTGCGGAAAGTCATGACCGTACACTTTCCACTCGGTCGGCAGTCCCAATCGCCGTAGGGTCGCGGTCTGTTTCGCGACCTCCGTCACGACGTCCGTGTGCCGCAGATTCGTGAAGGCGACATAGGCCTCCTCACCGATGAGTAGCAGGACGGGCCCGTGCCACTCGATTCTCATTCCGGGGTCAAGTGGCGGATCTTTTCGCATCTGAGCGTCGAACAATGAGAGAAGGGAATCTCGATCCATTTCGATCTGGGTCCGCGAAGCTCACGTCGGAGATGACCCGCCGACCTCGACTTTTCCGATGTCCGCGTGCATGGGGCGAGCGAGAAGGGGACCCAAAAAGGTAGGTCAGGCGGCCATCTTGCTGGCCTTCGCTTTTCCGGGCGGCGGTCCTTTGGATTCGCTGTACCCGCAACGGCCGCAGGAGCGTCGGTCGGCGTGCTCGGCCAGAAAGATCCCGGCTCCGCACTTGGGACACGACTTGTGGGTTCGCGTGAACTCAGAACCCTTCACCGAGTAGAGGCCCACGCGTCCTTTCGACATCTAGGTGGGCTCCTTCGCGGGCTCGGCGGGGGCAGTGGCGGAAGGCTGGGGCGGCGACTCGGTGCTGGGCTCCGCCGGGGGTCCCTTCGTCACCTTGGCCTTGAGACCATTCCGCACCAGGATATGCTCGCGCACGATCGACTCGAGCGCCTCTTTCGTCTCGTACGCCGCAGCCTCGCCTACCGTTTCCGCGGTCCCGTACTTGGCGCGCATCCATTCGATCACGAGCCGTTCCTTGGGCACCTTAACGAGCTTCGCGAGCTCTCCACGCACTTCGTCCCGTTTCGGGGTCGCGGTCGTTGGATGGGTTACGATGAAGTGGACCTCGGTGCGGTGAAGCAACGGATTGCTCTTTTGGTCAGAAACCTTGACTTCCACCGGACTGCCTCACGCGCCGTTCTCGATCTTCGCTGAAGGGGCCTTCGCACCCGGGCCTCGGTATATAAGTCTGGCTCACGGAAGGAGGAACCGGGCCGTTCTCACGCTCCAGGAATGGAGCGATGTTCCATTTGGTGGAACAACGCATCGACCCTTCGCTTCGCTGCGCCGTCAACCGAAAGAAAGCACACGCCCTCGCCTGGAATGCCGTAGAGGACGGTCGAACCCACGGGCAGGGTCTCGATCAACGGCATCACCGCCAGGTCTTCCTCCCCGTCCACTTCGAGCAAGCCCCCGCCGCGACCCACGATTTCACGGACGGCGACCCGCAGGTCATCCGATATCATCCCGGCCGGATTCCAAACCCTCTGCCGCCGCCGCGCCGCGAGCGGATCGAATGCGTGAGGATCGATCGGATCGTTGCGCTGCGTCTTCAGGTCGACAACGCCGACGAGGGGAAGGTGACCGATCGCGACGGCCTGCGCCGTGACCATGTCACCACACGTAGCAAAGAGCGTGAGCTTTCGAAGCTCCGACTCCACCTCCGAGCCGGCATATACCGGTCCGTAGCGTTGTTGGAAGGCGGGCCGAAGCGTCTCCGAGAGAATCCACGCCGAATGCGATTCACTTGACCCGGAGTGCATAGCGCCCGTTGGCATGGATCCCCATCTTCCGAGCGATCTCGCTCTTCTCTGGATCGATCACGACCAGATACCCCTGCCACTCGCGGGAGACCTCTCCTCCGCACCGCGGACACTTGTTCTGGTCTGTGATCGAACTGCAGTTGCGGCACGCTTTGAGGCTGATCATGCCGGTTTCTCCGCGGCGGCCGCCACGGCGGGTTTAGCCACGGCCTTC
>JBAUTP010000150.1:0-4083 GCA_049582265.1 Thermoplasmata archaeon | reverse complement strand
CCGTGCTGGCTGGTGACAAACCGGGGAACTTCCTTCCCACAGTTGAATCGCGGCGCGAACAACAGCTCGATGTCCGCTGTCCCCTTCACGACGGAGATCCTCCGATGGAGCTCCGACATGAGGATGTGATCGGACTCCACTTCGGGGCAGAAATCGAGAAGCCGCACTTCCGCGCGCGAGGACAGCACGAAACGCTGCTCCAGGACGTTCGTTCGCGGCAAGTACCTGCTCTCGTGTCCTGTGATCCGGCCTCGGGGCCGGAGCGCGAAAAAGCCCCCCCGTCGGGCGTCCAGCAGGGCGGCAAAGAGGGGGGAGGAATCAAATCGAGGGAAGGGGGCCCAATCAACAGAGCCGTCCGGTCCGATCAAGATTGCCGTTCGGTTGTTGCCGACGACTCCATAGCTTCCGATCGGGTGAACCTTCGCCGTCCACCGGCTCCGCCGGACGAGCCGGGCATTCTTGCGCCGAGTGGTTCCTTTAGTGTCCATCCAATCCTACGGCTCCTCGTAACTCGAATTGGGCGCGCACGACGAAGAGATTGATACGCCTTTACCCAACCCCATGCGGACACTGGACGCGTCCTCGAGGAGAGGTTCCTCACTCTCGACCGGCTCTCCGCCGAAATGGCTCGAAGCCATGTGGGCCTCGGTCAGGGGCCGTCGTGAGGTATTAATTTGGTTACCCTAATAATTAGGGTATGCAATATATAGCGCCCTCCGGTAGGAGGGACTATGGAGACGCTCGGGCGATTGACACGGCGTCAGGTCGATGTACTTCGAGTGATCGGTCCTCGGGAGACCCGGGAGCGCGGGGTTTCGCTCAAGTCCATCGCCGCCTCCCTGAAAGTGCGCCCTCCTTCCGCGCTCGAGCACGTGACCCCCCTCGAGAAGCTCGGCCTGGTCGAGCGGTATCGTGGGAAATCCCGCTTGACACCACGTGGGCGGGCTACTCTCATAGAGTATGAACGTCACCACCGGGTCGCGGAGACGCTGTTCGGCCACCTCGGCCTTTCCCCGGAAGCGACCTGCGAGGCGGCCCGCGAGGTCGACCTCTCGATCTCTCACAAGACCGTGGAACAGGTGTGTGCGGCCGAGGGGCATCCCACCGTGTGCCCCCACGGCGAGCCCATCGCCGCATGTTCCACCCGAAGAGGTAGTAACTGAAATGAACGGAAGTGAGACGACTCTCCCGGAGAACGAGCGTGCGCCGAGTTCCGAACATTTGGGCCAATCAAAGGACTCCGTGTCGAGCCGGCCCTCGCCTCCTCCGAAGACCTCGAGGCGTACCCCCTCGAGGTGGAAGTACGTCGCCATCGGCGTCGTGGTCGTCATCGCGGCGACGGGCGTTGCCTATGCCTATGTGTCGAGCCAGACGCCGGGGAATCCTTGTGCTTCGTTTACTCCCCAAGAATTAGGCGCAAATCCCACCCCGGGCCAGGTCTCCGGTAACACGACGCCCAACTTCGCCCAGGCTACGACAGGCACCAACGGTCCTATCGGTCAGGTCCCCGTGGGCCAAACCATCAAGGTCGTCGCCGGCGAGAATTTCTGGGGTAGTCTGATCAGCCAACTGGGCGGGAACCTCACCTCGGTCCTCAGCATTGTGAGCGATCCCAACGCGGACCCTCACGAGTACGAGGCGAACGCTTCGGATGCCGCGGCGATTTCGGGCGCGAACTTCGTGGTCGTGAATGGAGTGGGATACGATGATTGGGCCCTCCAGCTGATTGCAGCTTCGAACACGCCGGGACAAGAAGTCCTGAATGTGGGCACACTGAACGGGGTCTTTGTCACCGGAGGGATCGTGACGGGCAACCCACATCAATGGTACAACCCTCTCTACGTAAACCACACCTTGCTCGCGATCTACGCCGACTTGGTCGCCCTCCAGCCCGCCTCGAAGCCGATTTTTCAGCAGAACTTTGCGAACCTCAACACCTCCTCCGGAGGCGGCGCACAAGGTGTCTCAATCGACCAGCTTTACGCCCGCGCAAATCAGATCAAAGCCGAGTTCCAGGGTACGGTCGTCGAGTCGACGGAGAGCATCTTTGTCTATCTCGCTAACTACACGGGGCTCGACCTGATCTCTCCTCCGGAGTTCATGGAGGCGATCGCGGAAGGAAACGACCCTCCGGCTCAAAGCGTGACGCAGTTCGAGTGCCAGCTTCAGAGCCACAACGTGCGGGTGTTGGTCTACAACATACAGACCGTGACACCGATCACGTCGACCATCGAATCGCTCGCGGAGCAGAACAACGTGACTCTCACTTATGTGAGCGAGACGATCCAGCCGCCGGATACGAGCTTCCAGGACTGGATGTATGGCCAGTACAACAGTCTCCAAAACGCGCTGAATGCCTACGAGCTGGGACAATGATAGGGCGTGGCCGCTAGAAGCACGCCCCTGCCCCTCTCCGCTCATCCCACGGGGAGGGGCAGTTCCGGGTCGGGTCCTTCCGCAATCCGTGCTGAGAAGGTCGAGGTCCGGTACAGAAACAAGGTCGTCTGGAAAAACGCGAGCTTCGATGTCCGGCCCGGGGAATTCGTCGCCGTCATCGGACCGAACGGAGCCGGTAAGACGACGCTGTTCCGGATGCTGCTGGGCCTTCACTACCCGTCGAGTGGCAGGCTCTCCGTTCTCGGCGAACCTCCGCGAAGGGGCAACATCCGGATTGGCTACGTCCCGCAGCTTCACGCGATCGACCAAGAGACTCATCTCGCGTGTGACAAGCTCGTGCGGTTGGGCTATCCGGGCATTCGTTGGGGTCCAGGCCGGCGCTTCCGCCCCCTCCTCTGGGGCCCGAGGTTTCGCCTCGGGCCCGAGCGAGAAGCGGCGGCGCAGGCCCTGGAGGATGTAGGGGCTTCCGAGTTGGGGACCAAGCCCCTTGGCTCGCTCTCAGGAGGAGAACTACAGCGGATCTTCCTCGCCGAGGCGCTGGTCGGGAATCCCGAAATGCTTCTGCTGGATGAGCCGCTCTCCAACCTCGACCTTCGGAGGAGCCGTGAGCTGGTCGAGACGATCCACGGACTGGTGCAGGTCCGTGGGGTAACGACCCTCCTCGTGGCGCACGATATCAACCCGATGATCAAGTGCTTGGACAAAGTGATCTACGTCGCCAACGGGAAGGTCGCAACAGGTACGCCCGACGACGTTCTCACCTCGGAGAGCCTGAGCGCGCTGTACGGTGCCCGGGTGGAGGTGCTGCACGACTCCCGAGGGAACATCGTGATCGTGGGCGGCGAGGATGACCGGGGGGAGGAGGGAGGGTGAGCGGAGCCGCGGCGGGGCCTCCTTTCAGCTGGAACCTGTTCACCGACCTGCGCGTCATGTGGCAATTCGAGTTCATGCGCAATGCCTTCGAGGCCGGAACGATCATCGCCATCGTAGCCGGGCTCGTTGGCTACTTTGTCGTCCTCCGACGTTCGGCTTTCGCGAGCCACGCGCTGGGCCACACCGGTTTCTCGGGAGCCGCCGCCGCCGTCCTCGTGGGGGTCAATCCGGTCTACGGTTTACTGATCTTCACCATGGTGTCGGGGGGCGCCATGGCCCTCCTCGGAAAGCGGGCATCCTACCGGGACGTTGAGATCGGGACCGTTCTCGCATTCGCCCTCGGGCTCGGATTACTGTTTCTGAGCCTCTATCAGGGGTACGCCACCGAGGCCTACTCGATCCTCTTCGGGGAGGTCCTGGGGATCAGCACCTCGGGAGTGAGTTTCACATTCTGGACGAGTTTGGTCGTCCTGGCAGTAGTCGCGATCATCTATCGCCCGCTCTTGTTCTCCTCGCTCGACGAGGACGTCGCCGAGGCCAAGGGCATGCCCATGACCTTCCTGAACCTCGCGTTCATGCTGCTCCTCGCGGTTACGATATCGATCGCGGTCCAAATCATCGGCATCCTGCTCATTTTTGCGCTCACTGTCACGCCGGCCGCGATCGCGATCCGACTGACGAAACGTGCGCTGAGCGCGGTCCTCGTCTCGATCCTCATTGCGGTGACCGCCGTCTGGGCCGGCCTGTTCATCGGGTGGTATGAGCCGTACCCGGTGAGCTTCTTCATAGTGGGTATCATCTTCGTCGAGTACG
>JBAUTP010000149.1:0-5998 GCA_049582265.1 Thermoplasmata archaeon | reverse complement strand
GAGTAGCGCTCCCCATGCGACCGCCAAGATCAGGGCGAGGAGCCACGCTGAGGCCACGATCGGGAGGATGAGGACAATGGATGTCGCGAAGAGGATCACGATGAGTGCCTTCGCATGGCTCACCTGGATGGCGCCGGTGACCAGCGGTCGGTCGGGGTGATTGATGCGGTCGGCCTCTCGGTCCAGCGTGTCGTTGAGAACGTTCCCTCCCGCCGTTACACACGCGGTCGAAAAGGCAGCGAGGACGAGAATGACCCATGTCCCCATGCGGAGTCCGTTCGCGAGATGACCGTGAGCGGCCAACCCCCCCACGATCGTTCCGACGAACGAGACGATCGTGTTTCCCAGCCGAATGAGCTTCCCCCAGGGGCGCACGTCGCCCGATGACCGAGCCGCTCCGATAATCGTTGCGCTGGGCCATCAGCCCCTCGGGCGGTAGTGGATTTCTCCCAGAACGAGGAGCTGGGGTGCCATCGGAAGATCCGCCACCAGGGAACCCCCCCGCGGGCTCGTGGCGCTTTCGTGACCGAGTTCACCACCCGTTATAGCCGCGAGAGGCTGGCTTCGGCCATGCGCACTCCTACGGGCGCACTCGACGTCGAGGAACTCTTCCTCGAGAACGGACTTCGCGTGCTCCTGTATCCTGTCCCCGAGAGTCCCACGGCGAGCGTTTGGGTCTGGTATCGTGTGGGTTCTCGCAACGAATGGCCCGGCATTACCGGAGCTTCGCACTGGGTCGAACACATGCTCTTCCAGGGCTCTCCGGGGTACGCCAAAGGGGCCATGGACCGAGCCATCGTTTCCGTGGGAGGTCGGCTGAACGCATTCACGGACACTGACTTCACCGCCTACTTCTCCATCGTCCCGCGCGACCACATCGGTATTCCGCTGGATATCGAAGCCGACCGCATGACGCGGGCCTTCCTGGCCCCAGAGGAAGTGGAACGCGAGCGAACGATCATTTACTCCGAGCGAGAAGGAAACGAGAATTGGCCGGAGTTCCGCGCAGAAGAGGAGCTCTACGCCCTCGCGTTTCGGCACCATCCGTACCGTTGGGACCCTTTGGGATACAAGACCGATATCCAACATCTGAGCGCGGAGGGCCTCTCCCATTACTATCACCGGTACTATGGTCCGAAGAACGCGACGCTGGTGGTCACGGGCGGGTTCTCTCCCGAGAAAACCCGAGCAGAGGTGCGTACCCGTTTTTCCCCCTTGCCGGCGGTCGGGGAGGAACCCCGCGTCGACGTGGTAGAACCGCCGGCCAACGGCGAGCGCCGGGCGATGCTGACCGGACCCGGGACGACGCCGTTCATTCGGATGGCGTGGCGAGCGCCCGCCTTTGCCGATGACCGCACTCCAGCGGCCCTCCTTCTTGACACGATCTTGAGCGGCGAGAACCCGCTGTTCTCCGCCAGTCCCGGCTGGTTCCACTCAACAGAACATCCCTCGGCGCGTTTGTATCGTGGACTCGTAGTCCCCGGACTTGCGGTCCACGCGTCGAGCGAGTTTCGTCCGCGTGCGAACCCGGGGCTGTTCGGTATCCACGCCCAAGCGGCACCGGGCGTATCCCTGGACCGACTGGAAGACCGTATCAATGTGGAAGTTCGTCGGATCGTACGTCGGGGCCCGACGAAGGAGGAAATGGAGGAGGCCCGCGTTAAGGTCCGCCGCGGCGCGGAGCTCGCCTACGAAGGAGCGTCGCGCGCCGGCTTCCGGCTTGGGTACTTTGCGATGCTCGGTCCCGCTGGCACGGAAGCGAAGGTGCTGGGCCAGCTTCTGGCGACCCGCGCCCGTGAAGTTCACGCCCTCGCGGCGGAGATTTTCCGTGAGGAATCTCGCGTGGTCGTCCGCTACGAACCGAAGCAGGGTGAGGAGAATGACTGATCCGTCGGACCCCCTCGTGGTCGAGTACGTCGAACCGGTTGACGGTCTTACGGTGGTGCGGCAATCACCCCCCGCGAGCGCCGGAAGTTTTTCCGCGACCTACATCGGGCCGGCCGGCCATGCGTATGACCCCCAGCATCGTGAGGGTCTCGCGCTGCTGACGAGCAACCTCGTGGGAAGCGGTGCCGGACCATTGGGTCGCGTCGCCTTCGCCCAGGCACTGGATCGATTGGGGGCTACGTTCAGTACGAGCTTGGACCCGGAATCCGTTGAGCTCACGGTGTGGGGACCGGAGTCGGCTCGCGAGAAGGCGCTCGATCTCTGGGCCCTCGCCGTGACGCGACCCCGATTCAGTCAGGAGGATATCGCCCGAGTGCGGCGACAAGTGCTAGAACGTCAGCTCCGGGAAATCTCGCAACCCGACAGCCGTTGTGAGCGGGAGCTTCATCGCGCCGTGTTCCCGCGGGGCCACCCATATCGGGAGACGGGCCTCGGGACGGCCGACAGCGTGCGCCGAATCTCCGCGGAGGACTTGCAGCGTTTTCACCGGGAGCACTTCACCCGCGAGGGAGGGGCGGTCATCGTTACGTCCAGGGCGAGCTCGACCCAGCTCCGTCGTGCTCTTCGTAGGAGATTGGAACCCTTGGGGAAGCAGGCGGCACCCCCACGACCGGAGATCCCGAAACCGATTCCGCTCGGCGAGCCCACACGACGCGTGGTGATGCGAGGTCGCGCACAGGTCGAGATCCGGATGGGGGGTCTCTCCATCCCCAGGGACGACCCCGAGTACACGGCTGCCTACCTGGCCAATGAAGTGTTGGGCGGCCGCCCGTTGATGTCGCGCCTCTTCCAAAATGTGCGAGAAGAACACGGACTTGCCTATGGTTGTTCGAGCGATCTGGAAGCCCTGCGGTGGGGGGGAATGTGGCAGGTTCACGCGGGTACGGGACCGGATCGGGAGAAGGCGGTCGTGCCCCTACTGGAATCCGAAGTGCGACGCATCCGCGACGACCTCATTCCTCGCGATGAGTTGGACGGCATTCGCGAAAGTGCGCTGGGAGAGATCCCCCTGCAGACCGAGACCACGACGGGGGCGCACTCTCTCGCGGTCGAGGTTGCCTGGTACGGGCTACCCGCCGACTTCTACCGCACCTGGCCGAAGCACCTCAAGGAGTTGGAACCGGCGTCGGTCCGATCGGCGGCCCAACGGGCGTTTGATACACGTTATACTGCAACAGTCATCGCTGGTTCTAACACGGATTGAGCCGGCGATGTTGGATAACCCAGAACCGAGAAAACCATACGCATAAATATGCGTCTCCATGTCGGACTGTGTATGCCTCCCCAGCGCCGACCGAGCCCCTTCATCGGGGGCATGCTCCGGAAAAATATCACCATCACCGCGGAAGAAAACGCGTTTTTGGACCGCCATCCGGAGATCAACCAGAGCGCGCTGTTCCGCCAAGTGATCGAGAGCATGATGCTCGCGGAGCGGGCTCCCCATATGGCGTCGGTCCAGAACGTACGCGTGGGAAAGGCGGTGTACCGCAGTGGCGCCGTCATGTTCCAGCGGTCCGAGCGGAAGAAGTCGGAAGCATAGTGCGGAGCTCGGCCTCCGTTTCCGCGAGCCGCGGCCCCATCGCATCCACGAAGGAATCTTCGGCGTCCTGCGCGCGGTGAGTCAGAAACCCTTCGGCGCCGGGGGTCAGGCTTCGGGCGGCTCGTAACGTCGACGAGTCGGCCACAGCCAGCGCGTGGCGCGAGAGGATGTGACCGAACGCCCATCGACGACGGAGGACGAGGTCCGTGAAATGGGGCGCATAATGCCCGCCACCGACCCCGAGCACGACACGGTCGCGGGGGTCTGCTTCGAGTCCGACCAACAGGTCCGCGAAGGCGCGGACCAAACTTGACGGCGGCCGGGACCCATCGCCCGTGCCAATCTCTACAAAGAACGCCGGGGTCGAGAGCGCTGGCCCGTGATGGGTCGCTTCGAAGGAGACGGAGTAGTCGAGCCTCGACGCCGCCTCCGGAAGTCGTCGGAGGGCGTCGGTCATCAGTCGAGGGGCCGTCGGGACGAGGGTTCGAGCTCTTCCCCCCACGTCCGCGGTTGGCCCGACGTTTCCGAGAGGGTGGACGGTGAGGCTGGGTCGGCCGCTATCGCTGCGGTGGATCGACGGAAAGACCAGAGGAACTTCGGGCGATCGCCAGGCGGGCGGAAGTCGGCGGTCGAGGTCGTCGTCGTAAATGTGCATGCTCTCCCGATGCAGAAGTCCGACCCCGGGGGCCAACTCGCGGATCGCCACGCCGTCGACCTGCTCGCCGGTGGCTCGCGGAGTTCCCCAGCACTCGAGGAGGGCCCCCGCGACAGGGTCCCCCGCGGAAGCCACGACGAGGTACCGAAGTTCCACATGGTTCGTTAGACTTCCCCCCACAAAGCTCCAGACTCTCGGATACCGTTGGGGCCAGGTTGAGGTTCTCGTTCTCCTGGCTCGCTCGGAACGTGCGTGCGCTGAACGTTGCAGCGGGGTGAGCCATAACCGAGCGCCGGGGGGGGTCGGCTGGCGGCACTCTTCCCTGACCCTGGAGGGTGGGACGGACCGGCCCCCGGCTTTCTCATAACGCCTCGGCATTGCTGACGTTAGGATAGCTTGATAAGCGGCATGCTCGGTCGGCCCACAAATGTCCGATCCGCCTCCCGGGCCCGGCCGCCGTTACCGGCCCATTCGGTTCGCGACGTGGGCCGTCGCGATCGCGGTTTTGGTGACCTTGCCTGCCGGGATTCTGACGGGGACGACGAACTTCGGGGGCCGCGTCGATCCCGGGAATCTTCTCCCTCAGCCCCTTCCAGCCCAATCGTACGATTGGCCCGAACTCCATCAAAACCCCATGTTGACCGGTTACACGGCCAACAGCACGATCAACGCCACCAATGCGGGCACGCTCGGCGTCGAATGGGACACCTACCTCTACGGATCGGCCCTCGACTCCCCGGTCATCGCCTACGACCCGATTCTCCACGAGACGCTCGCCTACATCGGAACGGAGACCGGCAACGTCCTCGGCATCAACATTGCGAACGGACAGATCGTATGGGGGCTCTGGCTCGGTTCACCGATCCGGTCCAGCCCGCTCGTCTACGGCGGGTCGGTGTACATCGGCACGTTCGTGAACCCGGCTATCCTCCGCATCAACGACACCACGGGAGCGGTTCAGGCAAGGATCATAAGTCCAGGGCAGCTCGAAGCCACCCCGACCCTGGCCACACCGCCCGGCGGTATCCCGACGTTGTACTTCCCGACGCTGGATAGCGCCCATTCGGGCCCCCTTCTCGCGTTGAATGCAGCCACGCTGGCCGTGGAGTGGGAGTTCACGGATTACAATCAGACAGCTGGCTCATGGGACTCGGCATCCTACGCGGTCAACGCGAACGGCATACCGGAAGTACTGTTTGGAACCGATAATCCCGATTCATCTGTCTACGCGGTGAACGCACTGACCGGGGCGCGCCTGTGGTGGTTCCAGTGCTACGAGCCCAACGACGGCGATTATGACGTCGCCGCTGGTGTGACGGTCTCGCCACCAGGAGGGAACGGTTTCGCGGATGGGGTGGCCTATGCCATCAACAAGATCTCGTACGCCTACGCTTTGGATCTTACGACCGGTAAGCTGATCTGGGAGGTCAACTTCGACAAGCTCGCCGGGCACAGTGGTGGGGTATCCCGCTCGACCTCCGCGCTGTTGGGCACGAACCTCGTTTTCGGTTATCCCGTAGGCGTCCTCGACCTCAATGCCATCACGGGGAAGTTGGTTTGGGATTTCAAGGACTCGACGAAGACAGAATCCCTGGCGTCCCCGGACATCGTGGGGCCGAGTGGCAATGGGATTGGTGTGACCGGGGACGTCGGAGGCTATGTCGACGTGGTCTCGCTTGCGACCGGCGCCAAGCTCTACAGTTACCAAACCGGCGGGTACATCGCTGGCTCCCCGGCGGTGTCGGGCGACAACATCGTCTTTGCGTCCTCGAATGGTTTTCTTTACGACTTCGCCCTCGGCGGCGGAAATGAGGCCGTCCTGCCGACCACGCGTATCTCGTCGCCCGTCGACGGTG
>JBAUTP010000148.1:0-7427 GCA_049582265.1 Thermoplasmata archaeon | reverse complement strand
GGACCCATTCAAGACATCGCCCATCGGAGTATCGGGGGTGACGGCGCCGGTCACCGGGGCGGTCGTTCCCGTTTCGTCGTCCAAGCGTTGCTGGTGCCGGCCCTTGAGAAGCGCGTTCGCGTCCCAGTCAAAGACCTCCGTCACTCGTCCCAACGTCTGGGCCACGCGTTCCGCGTAGTACCCGTAGTCCGGGGGCCGGGTGATCGCTCGGCCCTCGATCCACGGTTCGACCTGCTGGGGGCTCTTGCGCGCATCGGTGACGATCCACGCCACCCGCATGCCGGGGATCACGTCGTACCCTTCCGCCTTAAGCTGGCGGAAGATGCGAAGGAACGGAAGCCCGTCCCGGGTGGATTGATTGTACTGTTCCTCGGCACGGACCGTGCGCGCGACCACGAGCTGTTCCGGAGGCACCTGCCCTTCCTTGCACTGGAGGACCAGCTCGCGAGCCCGCTGGACGGCGCGCTCGGTATCCCCGCGCAGCACCAGGTCGAAGACCTCGGTGAGGGCCCCGGACTGGAAGTCGAACGCGTCCGTCCGCCGTGTCTCGTAGCCTCGGACGATGAGCTCCTCCCGGGGCCACGCCGTGCGCCCGACGTACCGCTTCTTCGCCCCATGCGAGAAGAACGACTCGTACACCGATTGGAACTCGAACGTTGTGCCGGTCTCCGTGAACCGCCGCGAGATCGCCTCCCCGAACTCGCGGGCTCCTTCGAGGGACTGTACCGGTGACTTCACGAACACGCTATCGGTGTCCGAGTAGACGACCTCGCACCCGTCCGCCTCCAACGAGTGGATGATCGTCGTAATGGCGTCCCGGGCGAAGGACGTGATCGCGGACCCGATCTCCTTATCCGTGAAGCGGTAGAAGCTCGAAGCGAGCACGCCGTAGAACGAGTTCATGAGGATCTTCACGGCGTTCTGAAGACCATCGAAGTAGAGACGGAGATCCTCCGTCTCGGAGGTCTGGGCGAGCTTACGAAAACGGTCCCGGTCCCGCAGCAGATCGGCAAGGATCTGCGGGATGACACCTTCGCGGACCTCGCGTGAAAGGAATCGGGCCCCCGAGGGGCTCACCGTCGTGCCCTTGGGGTCGAGCGTGGTGAAGCAGATGTTCTTGGCGATGATGATGCTCGGATACATCGCCTTGAAATCCAGCACGACGACCCACCGATAGATGCCGGGACGGATCGCGTGCACGTAGCCACCCTCGATCGGCTCCGAACCCCGTGCAAAGTGATTCGGCGGAACGCCGATGTGCTGCGCGTCCGCCTTGGGGACCAGGATCGCGTCGATGAACAACGACGTGCGTCCGTTGAGACCTTCCTCGAGCGGAAGGTGGGCGACAGTCGCGAGGTCGGTTGCTCGCTCCACCGTACGAAGCTTTTGGAGGATCCGGAGGGCGAGCTCGGCGTCGTGCTCGCAGTACTCCATTACGCGTGCGGGGTCGGCGGCCCACTCCTGGTCCATGTTGCGACGGTCGACGTCGAGCTTCTTGTCTCCGAGAAGGGTCCGGGCCACGTACTGGAGCGTCTCCTGTTTCGGCCGAAGGTCCCGGCGTGCGGACCACCAGGCGTCCGCCACAACGCGGCCCGTGATCCGCCAGAGCCGTTCCCCCATCTCGCGGGGGGACGAGCCATCCCGACCGAGTTCGAGTTCGGGACGTTTCAATGCCTTCGCACGCTCGATGAGGAGAGGGATGTCGTAGCCACCGATGTTGTAGCCCGTGATGACATCGGGGTTCGCCTCTCGAACGACATCGACGAACCGGTCGAGGATGCGCCGCTCCTCGGGGTCCGTGATACGAAAGCTCTCCGAGGGTGCGTCGGGCCGATAGATCACGCCACAGATGGTGAAGATCGTGCGCAGTCGAATAGCGTTCTCGATATCGAACGAAAGGATCGTGAGCGGCGGTCGGAACGGCTCGGTCGGGCGGATGTCATGCGTATCGTCGTGAACGACGCGAACGGCCCGATGGCGAGGATAAAGTCCACTCACTTCCGCGGGCTCCTCCTCCGCCTCGAATTGAACCGTGAGGCCTAGATGCTTATCGTAGAGGAACCGGTGGACGAAGGGAATATCGCAGGCCAGCATGCTCGAGTGGTCCCCCTCCCGCCGGTACCGCTCACGGTACTCCGGGACGGTCCAGGGGTAGCGGATGGTGACCCGGGTGACGGGCCGCGTGCTCCCGGAGACCCAAAGGTCCGTGGTATCGAGGCTCACCAATTGAGGGTCGGACTTGAGCCGCGTCAGCGTCTCCGGCGACGGCTCGGTGAGCTCGAAATACGGACGGAAGCCGTAGTAGCGCGCCACGATGGCCTCCCCGTGCCGCGTGCGACCGAAGAGCTCGAGGACCACACCATCCTCGATGGCGCGGTACGAACCGCCGGTCAAGAACAGGTCAATGATCTCCACGATCGTGCTAGGGGAAGTTCGGTTATAGTATTTCGCGCACGAGACGAGGAAGAGCCTCTCGGAGACGGTCCAGATCCGATTCCCATCGCAGGGCGTAGCGCCGCGAGCGGAACGTGGCCGCCGGGTGCACGAGCGGGAACACACGGCGGCCGTTCACCTCACGTAGATGTCCGGCGGCCTTGGTGACGGGCGGGGCGAGCGGGTCGATGCTGGCCAGCGCGGAAGCGCCGAGGGTCACGAGGAGAAGGGGCTCGAGAAGGTCGAGTTGACGCTCGAGGAACGGGTGGCAGGCAGCCGCTGCAGCCGGGTCAAAACGGTTGTTGGGCGGTCGACACTTGATCAGGTTCAGCACACCGAAGCTGCTGCCGAGAAGCCCTAAGTGCGCAATGGCCTCATCGAGACGCTGACCGGCCCGGCCAACGAACGGGAGGCCAGCCTTGTCTTCCTTCGCCCCCGGCGCTTCTCCCAGGAATACCACTTGGGGCGAGAGTCCGCCTCGGTAGACGACGGCCTGCGTCCTTACCTTGTGGAGCGAGCATCGCTGGCAGGAGCGGATCTCCTCGGAGAGTCGGTCCCAATCGGTTCGTCGCTGGGCGCGGTCGTTGGAATGCGGCGGTGCGAGGGACTCCTCCTGCCTTCGCTCCACGACGGATGTGTAAGCGGGTGTCGCACATCTCCATTGTGCCCGGATCGCCCGCGGAAATGCGGTTTCGCGCACTGTGGTTCGACCTCGCGCGGCCTCGCTGAGGGAATCTTAAATAGGGGGTCCCGGTGGCTCGGCCCCTCGATACTCGAATGCCGCCTCCGTCAGGAATGTACACCGCGGGCAAGCTTCAGGCCCTCCGCCAGCGTCGGCGCTGGTCGGACCGTTACTACAAGCGTCGCACCCTGCACCTCAAGGAGCGTTCGGACCCTCTCGAGGGTGCCCCCCAAGGACGGGGTATCGTCATTGAGAAGGTCGGTGTCGAGGCCAAACAGCCGAACTCGGCAATCCGCAAGTGCGTGAAAGTCCAACTCATCAAGAACGGGCGGCAGATCACGGCGTTCGCCGTCGGGGACGGCGCCGTAAATTTCATCGACGAACATGATGAGGTCTTGGTCGAGGGCATCGGGGGCCGTATGGGTAGGTCCTACGGTGACATTCCGGGCGTGCGTTACAAAGTGATCCAGGTGAACGGTGTCTCGCTCGACGAGCTCGTTCGCGGACGCAAGGAGAAGCCTCAACGATGAGCGCTCGGAACCCTCTCCCGACCCCCCACGAACTCACCGAGGAGACGGCTGGACCGGTCATCCAACGCCCGACGCCCCCGCCCCCTCCGCCGTTCCCGCTTCCTCCGCTCTTCGGAAAGTACTCGTTCGAGGGAATCGAGGTGCACGACCCCGGGCTTGCGCCGTATCTCTACCTCCACCCCGTATACGCGCCCCATACGGAAGGCCGGCTTTCGGGCCGACCGTTCATGAAGACGCACATGCACCTCGTGGAGCGTCTCGCCAACCACCTCATGAAAGGCGGAAAGTTCACGGGAAAGAAGTCGAAGGCCGTGGCCACTGTTCGGCGGGCGTTCGATGAAGTTGCCGCCCAGACCAAGCAGAACCCTCTCCAGCTCCTCGTGAATGCGGTCGAGAATGCGGCCCCACGCGAGGAAGTCACCCGCCTTCAGTTCGGCGGGATCTCGGTTCCTCGAGCGGTCGATGCCTCTCCCGCCCGACGGGCGGCCGTGGCCATTCGCAACATCGCCCAGGGAGCGATCCAGGCCTCTCGCAAGTCCACGAAGCCCATCTACTCGTGCCTCGCCACCGAGATCCAGCTCGCGGCCAAGGGCGACCTCACGAGCTTCGCCGTCGCCCGGAAGGAAGAGGTCGAACGCGTGGCCCAGTCAGCCCGGTGAGAGGAAGCGGAGCGATCGATGACGCACATTCGCGCGGAACTGGCGAAGGCCATTCCGGACATGATGCGGAACCGGGAGCGGATCCGCAACATCGGGATCGTGGCCCACATCCACCACGGAAAGACCACCCTCTCGGACAACCTCTTGGCGGCCGCCGGCATGATCTCCTCCGAGCTCGCGGGAAAGCAGCTCTACCTCAATTTCGACGAGCAGGAACAAGCACGGCTCCTCACGATCAACAATGCCGACGTGACGATCGTCCACGAGTACGAAAAACAGCAGTATCTCATCAACCTCATTGACACGCCCGGCCACGTGGACTTCGGGGGCGACGTGACCCGTGCGATGCGCGCCGTCGATGGAGCTGTCGTAGTCGTGTGCGCGGTGGAAGGCGTCATGGCCCAGACCGAGACCGTACTCCGTCAGGCGCTCCGCGAGAAGGTGAAACCGGTCCTGTTCATCAACAAGGTCGACCGCGCGATCAAGGAGCTTCAGCTCACGCCGGAGTCGCTTCAGAAGCGGTTCACCACGATCATCAGCGAAGTGAACGAGCTCATCCGTCGCATGGCACCGGAGGAGTTTGTGGACGAATGGTCCGTCGACCCCCGCGATGGTTCCGTCGCCTTTGGGTCCGGGTATGAGAACTGGGCCATCAGCGTCCCGTACATGCAACGTACCGGCGTGAAGTTCAAGGATATCATTGATTACGTTTCCACGGACCGCTCGAAGGAGATCGCCCAGAAGGCCCTCATCAACGACGTGATCTTCGACATGGTGGTGAAACACCTCCCGGCGCCCACGGTCGCGCAGCGCTACCGGATCCCGAACATCTGGAAAGGCCCCATCGATTCGGTCGTGGGCCAAGCGATGATGGACACGAACAGCGCCGGCCCCACGGCGTTCATGGTGACCGATATCACCATGGACCCGAACGCCGGCGAGATCGCGACGGGCCGTGTGTTTTCCGGCCGACTCCAGAAGGGTATGGAGCTCAACGTCCTCGGGACGAAGCTCAAGAACCGCGTCCAGCACGTTTCGCTCTTCATGGGGCCGGAGCGTCTCATGGTCGAGGAGGTCACCGCCGGGAACATCGCCGCGGTCATCGGGCTCACCGACGCCTTTGCGGGCACCACGATGTCGGACTCCCCCGAGATGGTGCCGTTCGAGGAGATCCGCCACGTGTCGGAGCCCGTGGTCACGGTCGCGATTGAGCCCAAGCACATGAGCGACCTTCCCAAGCTCATCGAAACTATGCGAAAGGTGGGGAAGGAGGACGCCAGCCTTCGCGTGGAGATCAATCAGGAGACGGGCGAGCACCTGCTCTCGGGGATGGGCGAACTCCACCTCGAGATCACGCAGTACCGCATCGTGAACGACTACAAGGTCGAGATCCAAGCCTCGAAACCGATCGTCGTGTACCGGGAGACCGTGTCCGGCCCCGGGGGCCCGTTCGAGGGTAAGTCTCCCAACAAGCACAACAAGTTCTACTTTGAGGTGGAGCCGCTCCCCACCGCCGTTATTCGAGCGATCCAAGAGGGCGAGATCCCCCAGGGAAAGTCGTTCAAGGATACGAAAACGCTTGTGACGCGGCTCGAGCACATGGGCATCACGCGTGACGAAGGACGGGGGATCGTTGCGGTCGAGGGCACGAACATCTTGTTCGACGTGACGAAAGGGATCCAGTATCTCAACGAGACCATGGACCTCATCGTCGACGCCTTCAAGGAGGCGATCTCGAAGGGTCCTCTCGCCAACGAGAAGGTCTTCGGGAGCAAGTTCCGCCTCGTGGACGCGAAGCTCCACGAGGACTCGATCCACCGCGGACCCGCGCAGACGATCCCCGCCGCACGCTCGGGGATGTACGGCGCCATGGTCCTGGGAGGGCGCGTGTTGCTGGAGCCGATCCAGAAGGTCTCGGTCAACGTTCCTCAGGAGGTCCTCTCCGGCGCCACACGGGAGCTCCAGCGGCGACGCGGCGAGATCATGGAAATGACGAACGTGGGCGACCTGCAGACCGTCGTGGCCAAGGTCCCTGTGGCCGAGATGTTCGGTTTTGCCTCCGACATTCGGAGCGCGACGGCGGGCAAGGTGCTCTGGTCGACGGAATCCCTCGGTTTCGAGGTGATTCCGACCGAGCTCCAGAAGCAGGTCGTGGGCGAGGTACGGCAACGCCGAGGGCTGAAGCCGGAGCCGTACGACGCGGCGTACTACGCGGGCTGAGCGGCGCGCATCTGCTTCCGACGCCGCGGACCAAGGCTGCGTACGACGCGGCCGTCCGCTTTGACCTCGTCAAAGGTCCGTTGGCTTGGGTCCCGCGGTCCCTCGATACTGCGCGAGGCGAGTGGCCACGCGCCCTCTCGGTCGAGCAGCCAGCGCTTCCGCCAAAGCCCGAGACCGAACCCTGTTAGCTTGCGGTCGCGGCCCACAACGCGGTGACAGGGGATCACGATCGGGATCGGGTTCCGATGCATCGCTCCCCCGACGGCCCGTGCGGCGCCGCCGTGACCCGAGCGACGGGCGAGCTCCCCGTAGGAGATCGTGCGTCCCACCGGAACGTTGACCAGGACGCGGTAGACGTCTCGGTCGAACACGGAGGTGGTGTCGAGGTCCACGTCGACATCGAACGCATTGCGCCGCCCGTGGAAGTACTCGGACAGCTGTCGGGGGGGACTTCCCGCCGCGAACGGCGGGCGGCGGACCTGGGAGCTGTCGGGGATCGGGGTCGCCGAGATGCCCCGTTCGAGAAGATCGACCCATCGAACGCTCCGGCCCTCGTACGCGATGCGGAAGGTTCCGATCGGTGTGGGGACGTCCGCCAGTTCGACGGCCATAGGTGAACAGAGTGTCGAACCCCTTCCACCCGATAAACCCGCCGTAGAGGTACCTTAACGCACGCCCGTTGTGGTGATCTCGAACTCCGCGGTGGCCGCGGGCAGTGACCGGTGCTTCACGAGCGTGACCCGACGTCGGGGTCCTTCCTCGCGGTCGAAACGAACGATGGTCTTGGCCACGTGGCTCACGAACGTTCCGCCGAGCGGCTCCAAGCGGCCGTCCTGAACGTTCCGCCAAACCTGATTCGTGAAGAGGACCGGGATCGCTCGATCGAGAGACGTGGCGAGGAGG
>JBAUTP010000147.1:0-4458 GCA_049582265.1 Thermoplasmata archaeon | reverse complement strand
CCTGGAGCCCGTCCAGCTTCCTCGGACGATACGGATCACGGCGGCGCGGATCGAAGTGGCGCGACTCGACTCACCCTTGAGGCGGCCCTCAATGCGGTCCGCCACCCATTCCTTCGCCACGAGTCGGCCCTCGAAATCGAGAGCGGCCGCGTGGAGCGGTCCATTGACCACGAGCTTGCCTTGCGAAGCGAAGCCGTTCTGGATCGTCACCGCACCCATCACTTCGTTATCGCCCTTCACCTGGAGCGCGCCTGCGGTCACGGCAGCGTCGAAGTGGTGGATCCCTTGCAGGTAGAGGGACCGCGCTACTTCGGTCGGGCCGTCGACCTCTGCCCGACCCACGATCCGGCCCTCCCCAACGGTGAGTTTTCCTCGTATCGAAAGGAGTCCCGAAACGTCGAGGGAGCCCACGTCAACGTCGCCCTCGACTTTCGCCGTCCCTCGGACGATCCATCGTTCGGCACGGATGGACCCGCGGAGCACCACTCCCTTGTCGGAGAGGCTGCCGCCACGCGGAGAGGGATGGGTTGACATCGGCGGAACGGCTGGTGCTGACATTGCGGCCGCCGCCATCCCGTCCTACGAGAAGGAAGGGGTGATTATCCTTGCGGAGGACGGCGCGGCAAGCGCAGCCGCCGATGCTGTTGCATAATGCAGAGGTCTTCGAACACGGGAACGCCTGACTCTCGAGCCAGTGATGCAGCGATCGGGTGGGATACCCCAAGTTGCATCCAGATCGCCGGTCGACCCCGCCGCAGGGCTTCTTCCACGATGGGAGGGACATGTTCGCTCTTCCGAAAAATGTCCACGATGTCGATCGAGATATTGGCGGGGATGCTGCCTAGGTCCGGATAGGATTTCTGGCCCAGTACCTCCGACAATCCGGGATTCACCGGGATCACCCGGTACCCCTGATCGATCAGGTATCGGGCCACCTCGTTCGAATCCTTTTCGGGCTTGTCCGAAAGGCCGACCACGGCGATCGTCTGGCTCTTCGTGAGAAGGTCCCGCATCCGATCGTCTCCTGGCTGCATGCTCGGGAAGAGGGGTCCACGGTACTAGAGCGTGGCGGCGGGGACCCGGGGGTCGCTTCCCAGCTGCCTTGGGTCGACTGGGTGGGACCCGAAGACGGCGGCGAAGGGTTCGTGGCCAGATACAGGTACAGGAAGATGACCGCACCCACAAGGACAATGCCGTAGTGGAGTGCGAGCGCCTCGTTACTGTTGATGAGGGTGAGGAACGAGGTCGCGTCGTTCGCGCCGTGCAAGAGCGCCACGATCACGAGGTTCCCCCCCGAATTCTGCATCGTCTTGGCGAACGCAAATCCGATGAAGAACAACGAGGGCGCGACGAGCGGATACGCCGCTCCGTACGTCGTTCCGTAGTAGAGGTGGACTGCGCCAAAGAAGATGCTGGTCCAGATGGCGTGAGCGGTGAGGTTCGGGCTCCCCCGCGCCATCCAATATCCAAAGATCCAACCCCGAAAGATAGTCTCCTCGATGGCGCCGATCACGAACGAGAATCCAACGTAGAACCAGGGATTCGACGCCGCCGCCGTGAGTTCGGGGTTGGGGCGTGACAGAAGAGCGAGCGCCCCCGGGTCCACGATCTCATACACCAGGGCCAACGCGATCGTGACCAAGATCGCCACGATCGACATCGCCCCATACCATCCGAGGCCCTGGACCGTGGCGTCACCCAACCGCCCGCGCCAGGAGCGGAGCGGCCGAGTGCCAACGAGGACCAGGAACGAAATGATCGGGATCCCGTAGACGATGAACACGTCACCGAGCAGGCTCGTATAGAGGGGTGCGATCGCCGGTACGGTTTGCGGGAGGAAGTACTGGCTGTAAATGGCGAAGGCGGTGATCGCGGTCGCCACCGCATACCCTAGCAGACCGCCGAGCCGCCGGGGGGGAAGTGCCTGCGACTCCACGTTGCCCTCGCGCGTTACGAAGCGACGCTACATATCCATTCGGCGCATCAACCAACGTTCCTGTTGGGTGTCCTGATGGATTGGGCCGTTCTGATGAAGGCGGTACCGGCCCTCGACCAACTGCGATTTGACCCCACTCGGCGCACCGTGCTTCGGGAAGGGGAGCGCCTCTTCGCCAATCCCTTCGACCAGAGGGCCTTGTCCTTGGCGCTAGACCTTCGGCGCCCGGGCGAGAGGATCACCGTTGTGTCGATGGGTCCACCGGCCGCCAGCGCTGCCTTGGAAGACACGCTCGCGATCGGCGCCGATCGAACGATCCTGATCTCGGACCCTCTGCTCGCCGGCTCTGACACCGTGGTGACGGCTCGCGTGCTCGTCCGCGCGCTGAACCGTGTGGGTCACGATATCATCCTTACCGGACGCTGGGCCACCGATTCAGAGACGGGTCAGGTGGGTCCGCAGGTCGCCGGACTCTTGGGGGTCCCGGTGCTTACGGCTGTTCGACGGCTTCGACGCGCAGATGGGTTCGCCTTCGAGATCACCGTCGATACCGAGCGTGGCTCCGCTCGTTACCGCGCGGCTGCGCCGATTGTCCTTACGGTGGATGAGAAAGCGGCCAAGGTCCGGAAGGCGGATCCGAGTGTCCATCGGCCCGAGGACCGCCGACACGTCGACCAATGGAGCGCAGGTGACCTGGGACTTCGGCCCGAGGAATGCGGGCTCGCCGGATCGCCCACGCTCGTCACGTCGCTCCGCAACGATGAGCCCACTCGTCATCCTACCGTCGTGAACGAAGGGACGCCGGGGGAACGAGCTCGGGCCGCGGCAGAGCTCGTTGGCCGAACGATCGCAACGCAGCGGGTCGAGCCGTTCGAGCATTTTCTCCCGCCCGTAGGCCCGTTGGCGGACGACAAGGAAGTTCTCCTTTTGGTAGCGAGCGATCCGTCACCCCTCTCGGACGCCTCGCTTTCCGTGATCTCCGAAACATGCCGCCGTCTTCCGGCGCATTGGCCCGCGGTCGCGTGGGTGGGTCCGCCCCCGTCGGAGGAATCGTTGGTCCAACTCGCCGGCGCCGGTGCGCTCCGAGTGTATCTTCTCTCGAGCACGACACGACATCCGGATACTGCCGAGGTCGCCATCGGGCTGCAGGATCTGCTCCGCCGTCGTTCTCGGTGTGAAGCAGTCATCGTGCCGGCGAGCGAATTTGGAAGGGCCGTCGCCGGCCAACTCTCGGTGCGGTCCGGCCTCGGACTCATCGGCGACGCGGTCGGGTTCTCGTACGCGGCGGACGGAACCATGCTGTGGGAGAAGCCCGCCTTTGGGGGAGGGCTCCTTGCGACGGTGCGTTCTCGTACGCGCCCGAGCCTCGCAACGGTTCGCTGGGGCGCGTTCGGGCCGCCTTCGAAGTCCCGAGGGAATGTGGCACTAGAGGTGGACGATGCTCCGATCGTCGTGCCTCCGGGCCGCACGGAGTTCATCGATCAAACGAGCGAACTCGACTCGTCGTGGGGAGATCTCGAGACCGCTGCGCGCGTCGTGGTCCTTGGTTCCGGCGTGGGCAGGCCTCAACAGGTCCCGGAGGTTCTCGCCTACGCCAGGCGTCTCGGAGCAGCGGTCGGAGCGACCCGCCGCGTCGTGGACGCGGGATGGGCGCCGCGGCAGGCCCAGGTGGGCTTGACCGGTCGATTCCTTTCGTCCTCCCTCGCGATCCTCGTCGGCGTCGGCGGGGCGGTCAACCACCTGATCGGTCTGAGGCGCGTCCGGACCATCCTGGCGGTCAACGTGGATGAGAGCGCGCCGGTCTTTCGCTACGCCGACGTCGGTGTGGTGGGCCGCTGGGAGGAAGTCCTCCCCGCCCTGACCGAGGAGCTCGCGTTGGTGGACCGCTCGGCCTCGAAGCAACGTGATTGAGCGAGCGGGTTCGCTCCGCTGAGCTCAGACACGCCAGGAGGTCGTCGAGCGTGGCCCGTGCCGACGACACCGAGGCGTCCCGTACGCGGAGTCGGAGCGTGCGCCCCACGACCTCCCCTTCGACGAATCCCACCTGATCCGGCGCCAGCGCCGCCAACAAGGTACGCGCCTCGCCCGGCGTGCGGCATGTCCGAACGAGGCTCACTTCGACCCGGTCGCGTGCCGTGCCGGCCGTTTGGGCGACGATGTCCTACCTCCGGGCTGCGCTCCAGGTCCCTGGTCGAGAGCACCGGAAACGATGGGAGCCGTATGCGTTCGACGGTCGATCTCCGCCGTGGCGCGCTCCTCGATGTAGTGCAGGACGGACGGCCACACCGTCCCATCGTCCCGCAGCTTGTTCTCGAAGTTGTGTTCGGAGACGAACTTGTTGAAGGCCGCCGCGCTCGCCGCATCCCATGCCCCCGTCACGCGGCCGGAATAGTATCCGAGGGTCGTAAGGTGTTGCTGGAGCCGCCGGGCCGTCTCGCCCACGATGGGAATGATCGTACTGGGATCCTCCCGGCTCAACATCGTGAGATCGTAGAGCTTGAAAATGCGCTTCAGCTCCTCGA
>JBAUTP010000146.1:0-3792 GCA_049582265.1 Thermoplasmata archaeon | reverse complement strand
CTTCCGCGTGAATGGGCGGGATTATCTTATCCCCATGGCCATCGAAGAACCGAGTGTTGTCGCCGCCGCCTCGAACTCCGCTAAGGTGGTGCGACGCTCCGGTGGATTTACCGCCCAAACAACCCGCCCCATCATGATCGGTCAGGTCCAATTGCTCGGGGTATCAGATCCCGCGGCCGCGCGCCACCGGATTCTTGCAGCCCGCGACGACCTGCTCCAGCGAGCCAACGCGAAGGACCCGGCGCTTGTCAAAGCGGGGGGCGGCGCCCAGGAGGTTGAGGTCCGTTTGATGCCCTCCCCGCGGGGCACCATGGTGATCGTCCACCTGCTGGTGGATGCCCGGGACGCCGGCGGCATGAATGCGGTCAATACGATGTGCGAAGCCCTCGCCCCAGAACTTGCACGCATCTCGGGGGGGCGCGTGGTGCTTCGCATCATCTCGAATCTCGCGGTGCACCGATTGGCTCGCGCTACTGCCGTTTTTCCGGCCGAAGCACTGGCCACGGATCGAATCTCCGGCCCAGAGGTCGTCGAAGCGATCCTGGATGCGTATGCCCTGGCCACCGTCGACCCTTACCGCTGCGCGACACACAACAAAGGGATCATGAACGGCATCTCGGCCGTCGTCATCGCCACGGGGAACGACTTCCGGGCCGTGGAGAGCGGAGCTCATAGTTATGCGGCGTTCCTCGCGCAGGAAGGGGCCGTGGTGCGTCCGCTTACGACCTACGAAAAGAACGCGGCCGGAGATCTCGTCGGTACGATCGAGCTGCCGCTCGCTCTCGGCCTCATCGGTGGGGCAACTGCCGTCCACCCCACGGCCAAGGCGAACGTCAAGGTCCTCGGCGTAAAATCGGCGCAGGAGCTCGCGCAGGTCGTAGCCTCCGTGGGACTGGCTCAGAATTTTGGCGCGCTACGGGCTCTCGCGACGGAAGGCATCCAACGCGGTCACATGGGATTACATGCTCGCAACATCGCGACGACGGCGGGTGCGAGACCGGACGAGATCGACCGGGTCGTCGAACGGCTCATCGCAGAGCATGCCGTCCGGTTTGACCGTGCCACGGAGATCATCGAAGAGCTGCGTCGCGGCACCGGCGCATGATCGTTGGCGTCCTGAGCCTCCAAGGTGACGTTCCCGAACACCACCGGGCAGTCCAGGTGGCGGCCCCCCGGTCCGTGGTACGTCCCGTATATGGGCCACTGGACCTTGACGGCTTGGACGCGGTCGTGATCCCCGGTGGCGAGAGTACCACGATCGCCGACCTTATGGTACGCACCGGACTCTGGCACCCGCTCTCGACTCAGTTGCGTGCCGGGCTCCCGGTGCTCGGTACGTGCGCGGGGCTCATTCTCCTCTCGAAACAGGTCGAGCCGAGCGCCGGGGGGCGCGACCCGCCCACGTTCGGCGTCCTGGATATCGCCGTCCGCCGCAACGACTACGGGCACCAATCGGAATCGTTCGAGGCACCGGTGCGCATGGACGGCCTCAACGGTCGTCCCTTTCCCGGGGTGTTCATTCGTTCTCCTCGGATCGTACGCGTGGAGCCTACGGCGACCCCGCTCGCGTGGTGCGGCAGCGAGGTCGTTGGCGTTCGACAGGGTTGGGCCTATGGCCTCTGTTTCCACCCCGAGTTGAGCGGCGACCCGCGGGTCCTCCAGAATTTTCTCGCGTTGGTGCGTCAGAGACGTCCCAGGAAGTAAAGGAGGAGGAATGCCACAGCCAGAGCTCCGGCGATTGCCGAAATCACGTAGGCCCAACGAGGCGCATGCTTCCAGGCGCCCCAGAAGATGGGGACGGGTCCCACCAGAATGAGACCTCCCGAAGTAAAGTTTCCCGAGGGCGAGCTGGAATCGGGTGTGGGATCGATGTGACCCACCTCCTCCCAACGGGGGGTTCGAACGAACGCGGTGGGCAGGAACATGAATCCGAGGAAGAGAAGGACCACGCCCAGGATGAACAAGGGGGAACTGCCGGCGATGAGCGGAACGAAGAGGAGAAGGTAGAGGCGTCCCGATCCTGACAGGAGGGCCGCGATGACGAGGGCGGCCCCGATCACCAGCAGGACGGGAGCGATGAGCCATGTCGGCGACGCCGGGGATCCCTCGGGCAACCGCGCTGCGGCCGTCATCCCGCCCTTCCCGGAACCCTGGCGGTTCCCTTCAATGATAGGTATCAAAACGGTACGGTTCGAGAGGCACTTCGCCGAGGACCATGAGAAGCTCGGGCGGCGTGAGCATCGGTTTCGGGTAGAGCGCCCAATCATCGAGCGCGATCCGCGGGCACGCGGTATTCACGTAGGCGTCCACCGCCCTACCGATGAGGTCCCCGCTCTCCAATCGTCCGAACTGGAGGATCTCTCCTTCGCGTCCGTGCGTGAGGAGCTTACGTTGGAGAGCCTGGGCCATCGAGGAACGGTTCTGACCCACGAACGTGGAGACCAGGATGCCGAACCGCTGCGCGTCTCGGGCTCGGGCGACCATGAGCAGTCGGTCGCGGATGAGTCGCGTCCGGTCGAGCGGTGGGTCGAGCGTCGCTTGAAGGGGATCGAGGGAGAACACGGGCCGGTCGACGCTGTACGCGAGTCCGAGCGGATGGAATCGCCCCGTGCCTAGGAACACGAAGGCGTCGACCTCGCTTGCGAGCGATTCGGCCCCCGTGTAATTGCAGCCCAGCGCCTGAGCGGCGTAGGCAAGCCTTCGGTCTCCCATCTTCGTCCGAACCACGTAGCCTACCCTGGCGAGTTCCTCGATGAGGGGGTCGACGAGGTCAAGATGCTGTACGGAGGCCACGAGACCGAGACGGCGGGGAAGACCCGCGCCCACGATGACGTTAGCAAGCGCGACCGGGTCGCCTCGGGGTTCCCGCATTTCCACGAAGAAGGAGGGGAGGGGGGCTGTCACGTTAGGTATCGGTGCATGGCCTAGGACGACGGCGGCGTCCGCACCCGGCGCTTCATCGGGCGTGGGGAAATCGCACGCTCCAAAGCATGCCCGTACCAGGAGCGTCGCGACGGCGCCCGTTTCTTCGCGGATCCTACGCACCAACTGGTCAGCGTTTCGTACAAGTCCTGCGGGAACCTGGACCACGACCTTACGGAAGTTGCCCGACCGCAGAGCGTCCATGAGCTCAGGCCCGACGCACGGGAAGACGCGCTGCTCGCTTCCAACGGTTGCGTCGATCATATTCGGTGATAGGGACCTCAAGGGGAGAGCCATGGAGTGGACGCCGCCCGGACCTCCGTTCCACGCTAAACGTTTGGGGTTCTATGACCCTGTCAATCATCAACGTGATGGTGAAAAATGATCTTCTCAGAAAAAGATTCGAACGGCACTGGCATTCTGCGGAGTGTTCGTCAGTTTTCTCGGCGGGTTAGCGGTCCTTGCGTACTCCGCCCCCCTCGGAGCCACATGCACCGCGAAGGAGGGCGCTCCGGCTTCGCTTTGTCCAGGGCTAACCCAAAGCGATGCTTCGGGAGTTCTCATCGGCGCCGTCGCCGTCGCAGTCGGGATCGCCATGATTGCTTACGCGGCCATTCGTTCCCGTTCTGTCACGGGCAAGTAAGAAACCCATTCATAACACTCGCTCTTTCCATCCTAACCGGTACCTCCCTTTCGACGGCCCGGTGTCCTATGTAGCCCCTCCATCCCGAGCGATCTCGGCGTTCGACTGCGGTTCTACGCCTGCTTACCGCGCGGGGCGCACGTTCTCCGAGGGAATGGGAGAATTTTCTGTGATCCCCACACAATGGGTGTCAATCCCCCCGCCCTAGAATGAAGTCGCGTGGGGGG
>JBAUTP010000145.1:0-2991 GCA_049582265.1 Thermoplasmata archaeon | reverse complement strand
CATCGAGATTCAACGACGTCGGGGCGAACGACTGGCGATTCGCGTACCCCCAGATCCACTTCTCGAGCCCCGACGAAGAGGAGTAGACGGCGGCATTGGCCGGGGTGTTGTGGGCCAGCCAGTTCAGGATGGGAACCTCGTCCGGCGTGAGCTCGATATAGTAATGCTCGGCCCCTGACATCACTGTGAGAGACTGCTCCGCGTTGGGGATCAAGAAGGCCGCGATCAGCACGATCGCGACGGTCGGCTTGAGCCACCTCCGTGAACGGCGTTGGCGTAGTACCCAACCGGATCGCCGAAGGTCGAGCGAAGGCTCCGAGATCTCCAGTTGGAGCGCCTCCGCTTGCAGCCGCGCCGCGGGAGCCGCGTCGGGGGGTAGCCCTTCGAGCGGAGACGCGGTGTCTCGGGACGAGAAGGCGTCGTAGAGGATCTGGCAAAACACCGCGACGACGGGATAGAGGCCGAGGGGGAGGAAGTACAGCCCCCGGTCCGCCACCTGAGGGTAGGCGATACTGAGCGATGCGGCCGAAAGGAGTATCCCGAGCAACACGGGAGTTTCAGGCCGACGAAGCCGTCGCCAGACGACGACGCCAATCGCCAGGAGTGAGACGGCCGCATCGACGTAGACGAGCGTCGACCATGTGTCGACGGCCGCCCACGAGAACGGGAGGAAACCCCGGCCCAAGGTCTTGAGAGCGCCGATCGTGACCGCGCCTCCTACATTGGCGGTCTCCCCCGCCAGGGTGTAGTAGATGAGCGCGAACGGTGCCGCGCACAGTAGGCCGACCCCGAGAACGATCCCGAAACTCCGGAACGTGGCTCGGCGGTCGGGCAGGAGGAGGAGGGCGAGCGCGATGATGAGGCCGAACGCGAGACAGATGAAAACAAAGGCAAAATCGTGCGAACCCGCGGTCAGACCGAAGCTTACGGCAGCGAGGAGCATGTAGGATCGACGATGCGTTCGGAGCGCCCCCACGAGACCGGCGAAGAACAACAGCGCCCAGAACATCCCGAAGAGGTCGTAGCCGGCGTTCCAGGTCACCATCAGGCTTACGGGTGCGGCGAGAGCGAGTAGGGATGCACCGAAGACCGAGAAGAAGCGATTGACACGGCACTCGCGGAGCAGGAGATAGGTGGGGAACGCCAGGAGAGCCGGGACCACACCCATCAGAAGGCGTTGTCCGGTGAACAACGGAAACAGGTGGGTGAGCGGGATGTACACCAGGAAGAGGTAGACCGGGGGAACATCCCAGATCGTCGCAGGACTCGGGAAGGCCGTACCCAGCCAAATGTGCGACCAATAGAGCTGTTCCGCCACGTCACCGCTGGGGGGATAGGGGTACGAGAAGAGGATGAGCAAGCGCAGGGTGGCGATGACGGCGAAGCTCGCCATCAGGGCGATCAACGCCGCGACGTCAGCTCGGCGGAACCTGGAGGGCTTGGGCACCGATGCCGGTTCCGCGGAATCGGTCGCCACTAAGGACCTTGAGGGCTCCTCCCTGTGGGCGGGAAGTGTGGACGTCACCGCCGATGGCGGAACGACTTGGTCCACGTCGAGGACCTGAGTGATCATGACGCCATAGGCATCCTTCTTCGATGCGGCGGTCGGTTCGTCGGCGGCCTTGGAGCCCAGCTTTTCTCCCATACGAACGGAGGCGGTGTTTCGCACGTACACCTCCACTTCGACTCGCCGGAGGCCCCACGTTCTCGCGTCGTTGATGAGAGTCGCGATGAGGTAACGGCTGAGCCCGTTTCCACGACCGAGAGGCCCTACGAGCGGGCCAATGTTCCCAACGTACCCGGAGGGCTCTCGCCGACGGACACGGAGATACGCAAAGCCATTGATCGTTCCCGGACGTGCTCCGGGATTCACCACGAACGCGAACGCCCACGATGCGTGGATCCGGATGAGCTGCTGGCGGAATCGCTGACATGCGAGAAGCACCAGAAACACCAGAGGTGCGATGAGTCGCCCCTCCGGGAACGGATGGAAGTTCGCACGATCCTCGTCGCTGCGATCGGAATAGAGCTTACCGAGCGCCCAAAAATCCGAGAGCTTGCCCTTCCGAAGGACGGGTCGGGTCGAAGCCGCGGTCCGGCTCAGCACCGGTGCAGGTCCTGGGGTCACCGCCGATGCCGGGCGGCCCGATTCGACGCGGGCAGCCAGATTCAGTACCATCGTGACGGCGATCCCGAACTCGTCTCGTTGCCGCCCGGAGGTAGGATCGGCAGGGAGCTTGAACCCCAGCTTCTCGCACATGCGAATGGACGCGTTGTTCTCCTCGTACGCCTCGGTCTCGATCCGAACGACACCAAGCGTCCGCGCCTCGTCGATGAGGAGCGTGATGAGGAGCGCGCCCACCCCCCTTCCGCGGGCCAAGGGGCCTACCTGGGTCCCGATGTTCGCGACGTAGCCTTCGTTCTCCTTGCGCCGTACGCGAAGGTAGACGAATCCGTCGATGGCTCCCTGGCTCTCGCCCGGATACACTACGAAAATGAAGGCCCACGTCGGGTGCAGGCGAAGGAGCGTCCGATTCACGCGTTGGCTCGCCAACAAGATGAGGAACACGAGCGGGGCGATGAGGCGACCCTCGGGGAAGGGATGGAACATCGCGCGGTCAGTTTTGTCTCGATGCGAGTAGAAGGCCCCGAGCGCCCGGAAGTCGGTCAGACGAGCCAGGCGCACGCGGCTCGCCGAGACGGCGCTCATCCCCGCCCACCGCCCGTTTCCGAAGGCCCACGGAATGGTATCGAGCTGCTGCCGGGTCGTGCAGTCGGGTCGAACGTGCGGCCGGCACGAAGCTGATGCATAGTCCGCCCGTATTCCTCGGCCACGTGCGACCAGAAGCGGGGACCTGAATCCGGCCGGGGAACCGGACCTGCGTCGAGGAGGATTCGGATCGCCTTCGCCAGTTCGCCCGGATTGCTGCTCGGGACGACGAGACCGGCGATCCCGTCATTCGGGATCGATTCCGCCGTACCCCCAACGTC
>JBAUTP010000144.1:0-6889 GCA_049582265.1 Thermoplasmata archaeon | reverse complement strand
GCTGGAGCTCCTTCAACTGCGCCTGACGCTCGGCGACTTCGGGGACCTTGATCCCGAGGGACTCCAGGAGACGAACCCGCTCCTCGCTCTCGTGCAGTGCCTGCTCCGCCCCTTGGCGCCGCTTCTTGAGAAGTTCGGCCTTCTCCTGAAGGATGCGCGTAAGGCGGGACGACGGAAGCGGCCCCACGCCTCCCGAACCTCCCGTGGCCCTCCCCTCCGCTACTGCAGCTGAAGGCCCGGTCACCGGACGGCCGAGCCTTAGACGAAACGATGCGGGCTCTCAGATATAAAGGCTAATTTTCGGGGTCCGAGGGTGCTCGTCCTGATAGGCCTGCCCCCGGAAGGGGTTGCGGGAGTGACCCCCGCACCCGTTCGGACCTTCTTTGGGTGGGGCGTACGCCGTTCTACGTCCGACTGATCTGCCGTTTCCCCATCGCCTCAAGATACTGGATCTCGGCACCGGGGGTGAGCTGGCTCTTGAGCGTCGCATCGACGGGCAGGCTGAATGTCTCGTACGATTCGAGGTCCATCAGCTGCACCTCCAACTCTCCGAGAGAGATGACCTGAGCCTGTCGCTTTCCGATGAGCGGAACCTGGACCTTGTGCTTTACCGGGTACACGACGCTCCGCTTCGAGCCGTCGAACACTCCCACCGCATCGATCCGAGCCTTCGCTTCCCCGTGCTTGCCGGGTTTCGAGGTCTGGATACTGAGGATGCGACACGGTTCTTCGTCGATCAGCATGTAGCGCCCCTCTTTGAGCTCTCGAACCTCGGCCTGTGTCCACGCCATCGGGAGTGACTCCGTTCGGCGAGCATGGGCACGACATCATAAGAATTGCCGTTGACCGGGGCGTTGTGCCGAGGTTGCGCGGCCGCGTCCACGAGCAAGGGTTTATGGCGGATTGACCGGATGTTGCTCACGTCCGAGCTGCGGACCGCTCATGGCAACGCGACCCATCCAACCCGACGCGAAGGCGTTGGAAACCATGGCGCGCACCCTGTGGCAGAGTCGGGGCCTGCCGAGGGATTCGGGTGAGGTTGGCCCTGAATCGGGGCCTCGAGTGCGTCAGTTCCTTCCGTTTCCGGTCGGCGGTGAAACTCTGACCCAACAGTGGGCCCATTTGCTCGTGGCCGACGTGGACGCTCGATATCTCGCGCTCCGCGGTGCGCGCACACGGACGGAGATCAGCGAACCCACCGCCGCGAGTCTCGCCATCCCGGCGACCGAGCAGCGAGCCCGCGGCCTCTGGGTCGGGCGTGGCGAGGCCCCCGCGCCGTCGCCGACCGAAAGTCGAGATAGGGCACGAGAAATGGTGGAGCGACTCGTCGCTTCTCAACTCATCGTGGCCCGGGACGCGCCGATGCGCGTCTGCCCGCAGTGTCAACTTCCCCGGACGCCCGAAGGAATTCTCTACAATTCCGAATCGGGGCCGGCGTATCTCGTCCGATTCCCGATCGTTGGGTCGAACCCACGAACGAGCCTGCTGGTCTGGACCGATGCGGTCTGGAAACTGCTCGGCGCCTCGGCCGTCCTGGTCAACCCAAGCTCACCGTATAGTGTCATCCGGTACCGGCGTCGCGACACGGACGAACGGGTGATCATTGCCGAGTCGGCCGTTCCCCGGCTTACCGAGTGGCTCCCCGGGTCGGAGCTCGAAGTGGTGGAGAGCGGCTTGGGCGAAGACCTGGTGGACACGGTCTACGAGCATCCCCTCGCAACGGAGTATCCGGCGCTCTCGGCGCTCCCCGGGCCCGCGGGCACGGTCTTGCCGTCGACCGAGGTCACCGAAAGCGGCACGGGGCTCGTCTTGCTCGCACCGGCGCACGGGGCCACAGATGCCATGATCGCGAAAACATTGCGCGTTCCCGGCCCAACCGTGGTCAGCACAACCTCGATGAAGGTGGTGGCGGGTCCTCCCAAATACTCCGACCTTTCCGTCGCCGTGGCCGAGTCCTTCGTTCTTCACGACCTCACCGAATCGGGTCTTCTTTTCGCGGAGCTTCGAGTTCAACGCGGGGTCCCGCACTGCACCACGTGCGGGGCCGAGATCATCTGGGCGCCGGCACGGACCTGGTGTCTCGAGCCGGGACGGATGAGCGATCCGACCGCAACTCTCTTTGGACAGCTGCTACCCGGGGAGCCTCTCCCGCGGTCCGCGGAGACTGTACCGTGGCCCATCGCGGAGCTGACGACGACCTCTGACGCATCCGCCCCTGAGTTCTGGGAGTGCCCCGTCTGCGAGCGGCTCGGCCTTCCCGAGGAGAGCGCCAGCTGTTCGTGCGGACAGCCTCGGCAACGTGTCCGCCGGCCTCTGCTCGCGGCGTTCCGAGCCCCCATCGACCTGTGGGCTCGAACGGCTCCTGTCCCCGAGGGTGATGCGCTCCGATTCTACGTGAGCGAGCGCCGTCGCGTCCCCATGGTCATTCATCAATTGATGGCTCTCGAGGCCGCACGCGTTCGTCCCGCCCAGGCTCGACTGGTACCCATAGCGAGCATCCCCGCTCAACCGGAGGTCCCGGACCCCGGGCCTCAGGAGTCCATCGATGCATGGCGTGTAGCGCTCGTGCGGGCGGCGGAGTCCAATCTCTCGGGCTACGCCCTTGGCCTGGTCCGTGCCCAGGAAGGTCGGCGCCTGGAACGGTGGGTGCGTCTGGTCGATGATTTCATTCGGGCCAAGGCCGAGGTTGGCTACGACCGCGAACCCGGTACGATTACGGCGTACACCTCAGAACTCCTCGAGGAGGACCGGGCCTTGCTCTCCCGTTTCGAGCGTCTTCGCCTTGACGTGGTGCGACTCTTCGATGCCGGAAACTTCTCGCGGGGGTACGAACGGCTGGTTCGGTTCACCGAATCGGAGCTCATGGATGACTACTTCGGCCTCCTTCAACGTCGCCGGGAAGAGACCACGCTCTCTCCGGGGGTTCTCTCCATGTACCGGACCATCGATCATGTCCTCGAGCGCTGGCTCGAGTTGATCTCTCCGCTCATCCCCTTCACAGCGGAAGCACTCGTCCACCGGCTGAGTACGCGCTCCACGAGCTTGTTCGAGCGAGGTCTCTTTCCGGTCCTCGAACCCCTCCTGGATCCCGAGCTCGAGCGTAGGTACTTCCAGTGGCGGTCCATCGCACGCGCGGTGGAGAGCAGCCGTCGTACGCTTGGTCGTCCCAAGGATTCTCCCCTGCCCCGATTGGTCGTGCTGACCGATCAAGACCGGGTCGCGAACGACGTACGCCAATCGGTGGACGTGATCCGCCGCGTCACGGGGACCGAGGTGCTCGAGGTGGGTTCCCCGTCGGAGCCGTGGGTCGGTCGTCAACTCGCGGCGCGCTCCGTCGTGACCGAAATCCAACGGGCCTATCCCGGCCGGGAAACGAGGCTCGTTCGCATGTTGGAGCAGCTGCCGGCTCGACGCTTGCAGGAAGGTCTCGCGGCGGGGACGTTGCGGATCGTGCTCGACGGCCAAACGATTCCGATAGGTCCCGGCATGGTGGAGTTCATCGAGCAGCTGCCGGACGACCTCTACCCTATGCCGTGGCGGTCGGGCGAGGTCCTGGTAGGGTTCGCGGGACGATCGGGATCGGCCGGGCTCCCCATCGTCTCGCTTGAGGTGGCGCGGCTCGTTCGAAGGATGGCCCGGGATCTAAAGCGCGTCTCGGGGCAGGTAGCGTTTGCCCCCGAGGTCGTCATCTCGGCCGAGCCTCCCGTGTTGGACGAGCTTCGGCAGAACTCCGAGAAGATTAGTCTCCTGCTGAATGTCGATGCCGTCCGTCTCGCGGCCCAGCCCACGGAGTTCGTTCCCGGAGAGAGTCGGAAGGGCCGCACATCGGAGGGTCGGCGCTGGAGCTACTGGATACCGGGATTCGCACTGCCCCGGCGTCGGCGCAAGGATCGAGAGCGTCAAGGCGGCCTTTCCCGAATCGTACTATCCACCGAAGTGGCTGCCGGTGGTGGGTCGGAGATTGACTATGCTTCGGAAGAGTTCCAGGCGAGGGATAGTGCCGTCCACGCGATGGTGGAATCTGTGGATTCCACCCTGGGAGCGCCCCTCCTCGGCCCGACGAAGGCGGCCTACGCATGGGAGGCCGGATTTCACAACGCCGACGCGCTCCTGGCCGCGAGTTACGAGGACCTCGAGTCCGTGACCGGGTTTGGTCCGTGGCTCGCCGGATCGATCGTCCGTCATCGAGGAGAACAACCTCCACGACGCGTGCTCTCCCTCGGCCCGGTGACCGAGGGAACGTTCCCCGTTCCGCCGACGGAGGTGGACGTCTCCGCTAGCCAGATCGAGCTCGGGATGTCCGCGCCGTCGGAGAGCCCATCGCCCGTAGAACTGGCATCGGAACTTCCCAGGGAACTTATCGATTCGGAGGCTCTGAGGTCCGTGGGCCTTGGGCCCGAGATCGCTCTTCCTGAGGACCCGCTCCACGAAGGTTCGCCTTCCCCGCCTCCCGCTAGGCCCGCCATGGACGAAGGTCCCCTAGGCGGGGCTCCGTCTATCGCGAGTGCAGTTCTGACCCCTCCGGGGGCACCTCGCTCCGACCTAGGGTCCGGGGCACCTGCTCCCGTTCGCCCGGAAGGCGGGCTCCAGCTCGCCATCGGGGATTCGCAGGAAGGGGCGTGGCGCCGCTTTATGGATGCCACCAGCGCCGGTCACCGGGGGCTGTGCCTTTCGCGAGAGCTTCCCGAGCGGATGCGCGCCTTCCTGGGGCCACGCGACGTTGAAGTCTACTGGGTCTCTAACCTAGGGCGGTCGGATTCCGTGAGCCCCGGTAACATCGAACAACTCCGATCGCTTTTCCGTAAAGCGATCGAGGAGCGCCAGGTGAGGGCGGTCTACCTCGAAGGGGTCGAATACCTCGTCATGGTTCAGTCCGTGGATCGTGCGCTCGATTGGCTGACCGAACTCGATGCACTGGCCCGGGACCGCGAAGTTCGGGTGTGGGTCCCCGTCAACCCCCAACTCGTTCGCGAATCTGTCCTCGCGCGGTTGGAGCAATCGCTGCCACGCTCCGCCGCTGCCTAGTCCGCCACAGAAGCCCCCGAGGGCTGGAACCCACCGCTGGCACGCCATTCGGGAAAGAGAACGTACATCGCGCGCGCGTGCTCGCGGAAACCGACCGACCGTGCGACGTGGAGGGAAGCGAGATTGGCCTCTCCGGTGGACCATACCGGCGTACGACCGCGTCGTAGGACTTCACGGGCGACCCGACAGGTCGCCGCTCGGGCGATCCCTTGGCCTCGGTACGCCGCCAGGGTATCCGCGCCTACGTTCACGAAGCGTCCTCGGAGGTTGGGCGCGCCGACAAGACCCACCAACCGACCTCCGGTGATGGCCCCCGCGGCCACGCCAACGGAAAGCCACTCGGAAGGCAGGGGTGCTCCCCTCGGCCAGAGCTGGGGGATCGCCTCTCGAACCAAGTCCGCGTCCTCGAGACTGAGGAGCCGAACCCAGGGATGGTCAAACCAGTGGGGCTCGGTTTCGAGGACGTGATACACGTCGGGATAGAGATGAGCCGTCCTTCCGAGGTGCGTCTCGAGCACCGCTTTGAGCGGTTGCGTTCGAGTGCTCTCCACGTTTACGGCAAACCACCCGGGCAGCTTCGAAAGTATAGCCCACAGCGCCTCGGCATCTTCTCCGAACGCCTGAGGCTCCCCTCCCATTGCGGGAACCCGCACAATGGCCGCCCGAAACTGCCGCGTCGTTCCAACGACAAAGGCCCGAGCATGACCGACCCGTAGCGCGTTTTGCGTTACCGCCGTGAACGGAATCTCGGGAAGGGCTTCGGCAAGAATCTTGCCTTCGGCCTGGCTCAGCGCCCTGACCTCGGTCGGCATGTGTGCATCGGCCCACGGGAGAAGCTCTACTTTATCGGCGCCACGACGGGGCACCCGTCACACGTTCGGTTACGCACCTCGTCGTCGGGACCGAACTCGACACCCCACCCGGGGGACGTGCGCAGCTGAGTTCGGCTGCTCGCCTTGCCCTCCACCCGTACGCCCTCTCGAGGGGGCCGTCCGTCGGGGTGCGGCAATCGCCTCCGGTCCTACGGAGGGTCAGTGGCGTTAGGAGGGGGTCAGCGCGAATACGTAGAGCGATCCGCTCTGGAACACTTCGGTCAACATCATCCCAGGGATCTCGTCGGCCGTCACACATCGCTGGTAGAGAAGGTACCCGAACCCCGGCACGGAGTCGTCGTAGTCGGTCACCACGTACGTCACGCCCAGTTGGCCCAGGATCGATCCACTGTCGGTCGTGAACGGCGTCGCGGACCCGAACGACGCCAGACTTCGGAACTGGAAGGTGATGCGCGGGCCACCGCTGAAGCTCACCTTCGTCCAGCCCCCGGTCGACGCCTGCTGGGCAAACACCCCTCCGGCTCCGCTCACCGTCAAGGAGAGCGGGCTTCCGCCCGCCGAGAATCGGTCCATGAGCGATGCACTCCTCAATTCCCGGGGCACGCTCAGATGAAGGGTCCCAAAGTAGGCGGGGGTAAGGAATGTCGTGAAGTTGACTGCCGTCACGGAACCTCCGATAGCGTGCCAGCTCAATCGAACGGATTGGCCGGAGAGGTTCGTTTGCTGGAGGATCGTGACATGGGAGTTGGGCCAGGTGAAAAGCTGGTCTTGCCCGGCGCACGTTGCGCACGGCGAGAACGGACTATCGGAGACAAGGTTGGCGTTGGCGAGATCGAGCACTTGGCTCACCCCGCTCGCATTCACCGTGAGGTTGATGTCATCGGCCGACGTGCTGAACAGGAGATTCCAATCGTACTGCGTTCGAAGATAGATGAGCGGCGCGCCTACCGGGGCGGGGGCGTTCTGAGCGACCGCGAGATACTGGTTCCCCGACAGGTCCTGTCCCATCGCCGCCAGGTCCGCCTGATAGG
>JBAUTP010000143.1:0-23619 GCA_049582265.1 Thermoplasmata archaeon | reverse complement strand
AAGCTGCAGCGCCTTTCGGATTGGAAAACGCGCGCGACCGACCTTCTGAAGTATTTTCAGCTCGACGACCGGAGAAAGGACAAGGTTTCGACGTTTTCCACCGGGATGAGAAAGAAGCTCGAAATCGCCCTCGCCCTGCTCCACCAACCCGAAGTCATCTTCATGGACGAGCCGACCATTGGGCTCGACCCTGGCACCCGACGCATGCTGTGGGACCTGATCCGAGGCGTCAACCACGAGTTTGGGATCACCGTCCTGCTCACGAGCCACTACATGGAGGAAGCCGACGCGCTTTGCGACCACGTCTC
The DNA here is from genome assembly GCA_049582265.1 of Thermoplasmata archaeon. Lineage (GTDB taxonomy): Archaea > Thermoplasmatota > Thermoplasmata > Lutacidiplasmatales > UBA184 > Lutacidiplasma. The sequence goes on along the minus strand of JBAUTP010000143.1, from coordinate 23,311 downwards.
GATCATTGATCGGGGAAGATTTGTCGCCGAAGGTACTCCCTCCGAACTCAAGTCGCGTGTCAAGGCCGACTTTATCGAGCTCGAAACCTCCCAATCGCTCGACGAGGCAATGCTCCGGGGGATCCCCGGTGTAACGGACGTTCGGAGCCAGGGTCGGGATTGGATTCTCAAGGTCGCCTCGGCGGAAGAGGTCGTGCCGAAGCTCTTTGCCGTTCTCAAGACGGATGAGATTCGGCGCGTGAACGTGGAAAAGCCCAGCCTCGAGAGTGTGTTTATCGAGCTTACCGGTAAGCGGCTCGATCAGGGAGGAGCGGAAGTGAGGGACTATCGGAAATTCTACGCGACCGTGAGGAGGGCCCGAGGATGAGCTCGGAGAACGCGTACGTCACTCTCCCTGAACGCGAGGTAGGTTCTCGGCTCGGCTCGGTCCGCCAAGGAACCCAGTTCGTCGGGCTCTACACGCGGGAGATCCTCAAGACCTTCCGCAACCCGCTGGTGCTGCTCATCACGTTCGTGCAACCGTTCATGTGGCTCGCGTTCTTTGGTAGCAGCTTTGCGCTGGTTCCTTCCGGCGTGCTCGATACGCTGCTCCACGCGCCGGCCGGTACGGGGTACATCCAGTACCTGCTCCCCGGAGTACTCTCCAATTCGATGCTGTCGATCGGGATGTTCGGCTCCATGAGCACGATCCAGGACAAGCGGTTCGGCTTCATGAAACGCATCCTGTTGACGCCGACGAGCAAGACGACGGTCTACCTCACGAAGGCGTTGGGCTCGGCCACGCGCGGCATGGTCCAGATCCCGATCATGGTGGCGGCCGCCTATGCCTTCGGGGTTCGCTTTGAGGGCAACCCGCTGCTGTGGGCCGGATGGGTACTGAGCTTGGTCCTGCTCGGGTTTGGGTTCTCCGCGATGTTCCTCGCGATCACCTCGTCGAGCACCGATTGGCAGACCCCCGGTGTGATCTCGAACTTCATCACCATGCCACTCATGTTCGCGAGCGGGGCGCTGTTCCCTTCGGCTAACTATCCCACGTGGATGCAGGACATCGCCCATTGGAACCCGGTAGGCTACGCGGCGTTGTTCGGTCGAGGGATCCTCGTCTCAGGGACGGCGAACTGGGCCTATCTGGGCTACGTCGCCCTTTTTGCCCTCGTCATGCTCGTGGTCGGAACCGCGGTGGCGTCTCGCTACTTGAAAGTGGAATAGGCCGGGGGTCGGGGTCATCGTCCACTCTCCGCTCGGACGCATCTCGTGGGCAGGAGCGTTGGCCCGGGCGGGCCGAAGGCCCATCCGTCGACGCAGAGAGTGGGGTGCTTTTTTCACCCGTACGGACTGCCCCCCGCATGGACGTACCGGAGTCCGAGGGTCGAGCGAGCGTCCTGGGTTACGGGTTGTACTACCGGGAGTTCGCCCCCGCCCATCCGCGGGGCACGATCCTCGTGCTCCATGGTGGGCCAGGCGCGACGCATGAGTACCTCCTCCCTCACGCGGACCTTTCGCACGACGGCTATCGCGTGGTCTTCATGGACCAACTCGCCTGCGGCCGATCGGACCGGCCCCACAACCCGTCCCTCTACACGCTCGACCATAACGTCGAGGAGGTCGAAGGCCTCCGAAAGGAACTGGGACTCGGCTCCGTCCACCTGGTCGGGTCCAGCTACGGGGGACTGCTCGCGTTGACGTACGCCGTTCGCTATGGTGAGCATCTGAGGAGTCTCGTGACCACGGGCGGGCTCGCCAGTGTGCCCTTGACCGTGACGGAGATGAACCGGTTGGTTCACGAGCTCCCGACCGAGGAACGAAGTGCCCTCGAGAAGGCCGAAGCTAGGCAGGAGTACAGCGATCCGGCGTACCTCGCGGCAGTCCAGGTGTTCTATCGACGTCATCTCTGTCGCCTGTGGCCTTGGCCGGACGAGCTCACTCGGTCCTTGGGCGACATCAACCCGGACGTCTACCTACACATGAACGGGCCGAACGAGTTCACGATCACCGGGACGATCAAAGATATCGACATTACCCCCACGCTTTCCGCCATTCGCGTTCCGACCCTCGTCACCGGCGGACGCTACGACGAAGTCACGCCCGTGGTAGCGCGCAGCATCCACGAGGCCATACCGGGGTCGGCGTGGGTGGTCTTCGAGGCGAGTTCGCATACCCCGTTCTGGGAAGAGCGACCTCGGTACATGTCGGTACTGCGGGACTTCTTCCGCCAGCTCGATGCCCGCGGTGGGTAACACTCCCGAGCACCGGCATGCGTCGTCAATCTACGTTGACCGCAGGCGCCGCTACCGGCGGGAGCGCATCGCGGGGGGAGATCTCCTTCGGGATCTGGCGCTGCCCTCGTAACATATTGGTAAATGCGGCGGCGAGCGTCAGTCCTAGCCCGATGCCGAACAGCGCATGGAGGGCGTCCATGAAGGCATGTACGTCGACACCCCCGGAGATCGACTGGCCCGCGAACACCGCCGCCAGTGTGGCCGCAGGCACGACGCCCGCCAGGACCGCGAACCCGAGGGCTAGACTTCCCAAGTTACCGCCGTTCAGGAACGTGGTTCCGGTCCCAGCCGCGATGCCTCGCCGGGCCGCAGGAACGCTCGACATGACCTCCGCCCGGTTGGGCGCCGCGAACATCCCCTGACCCGCGCCCAGAAGCACCATGGCCGCCGCGAGGAGCGGGTACGGGCCGTTCGCCGGAAATTGGAGGAGAAGGGCAAACCCGAGGGCACTCAAGATCAGTCCCGCGGTTCCCAGGAAGCGAGCGCCGGTGCGATCGGACGTAATGCCCGCGATGGGTCCTACGATCCCGAATGCCACGCCGAGCGGCAGCAGGAGTATCCCGGAGCGCTCGGCGCTCAGGAAGAGGATACCCTGAAAGTAGAAGACGATCATGAACGAGAAGGCTCCTCGGGCCAGCGCCGCTAATGCCGCAGCTAAATTCCCGATGAGGAACGTTCGGATCCGGAACAGACGCACATCGAACATGGGCTCGCGGGCTCGCCGTTCGAGGAGGACGAACGCCGCGAGCAGCACGGGCCCGAGAACGAGCAGCGTGAGGACGAAGGGGTCCGTCCAGCCGATGAGGGCCCCGAGGGTCACGGCCACGAGGACCGACGTGAGTCCGACTCCAAACGTGACGTTCCCGCTCCAATCGATCCTGGCGTGGGCCTCGCGCGGATGCAGCTCCCGTAGCTGAGCGTGGGCCCAGATCGTTCCAAAGATCCCGACGGGGATGTTGACCCAGAAGATCGACCGCCAGCCGAGCGATGTCGTGAGCACACCTCCCAGGACGAGACCGAGAACCGACCCGGAAATCGCGGCGACCTGGTTGATACCGAGCGCCCGTCCGCGTTCGTTGGGGGGAAATGCGTCCGTCAGGATCGCCGCCGAGTTCGAGGCCAGAAACCCCGCCCCAACCCCCTGGACGACGCGAAACACGAGGAGCGCGCCTCCCGACGGAGCGAGGCTCGAGAGTCCGGAGCCGATCGTGAAGATCGCGAACCCGAGCGTGTAGAGTCGCACCCGTCCGAACATATCGGACAGCCGGCCGAACGACAAGAGAAGGGTCGTCGTGACGAGGTTGTAGGAAAGTACGACCCACAGAAGGACCCCGGACGAGGCTCCGGGTAGCTCACGACCGATCGTCGGAAGCGAGATGAGAACGATGGAAGAGTCGAGGACGGCCATGAATGTCCCCACGCTGGTGTTGCTGAGGGTGACCCACTTTCGGTCCATGACAGGCTTACCCGGTCTCGTTCGTTGACGGGGACCCAGCGCCACGAGGAATATAATACGGGTCCGAACTATCTGGCACCGAAGAGGAGTCCGATGGCGGTTCCATCCCCGTCCCCCCGAATGGCTCCCCGAGAGCGCTCTGCCCCCACGAGCGATGAGGCCGTCGTGGATGCGCTTCGGGACGCGTACGGCGCCGTCCACGATCTGATGCGGCAGTCGGTTGCGACGTTCGACCTCATTCCCACGGAGTTCCGAGCCCTCGGCCGATGCGCGCGCTGGGGCGAGATCACTCCGAAGAACCTCGCCGAGGGCCTCGGCATCACGCCCGCCTCCACGACAGAGCTTCTCGACCGCCTCGAGCGACGGCGGCTCCTCACACGCCGCGGCAACCCGGACGACCGTCGGTCGACGTTGATCCGGCTCACGCCGCAGGGGCGCGCCACGCATCAATCGGCCCGCGCGGTCTATCGCCGCTCCGTGGCACGCGTCTCACGTGGCATGAGCCGAGAAGGCCAATCCAGCCTGGTCCAGGGAGTGGCGGAGTTCCTTGCGGCCCGACGTGCCTCGGCCGCGGCCCTCCCTCCGGCCGCCGGCGAGGGGACGACTACGCGTCGGGCACGACCGAGCGCGGGGCTACCGTCGCGTTCGGCTCTGCCGTCTCGTCCGCGGGGCGTTCGAGCCCGTCGGCGGGCGACCCGTCGTGGCCGAGGAAGACGAACTGAGACGCCCGTCTCATCTCCATCCCCCTGAGACCTTCGAGGCCCTCCAGGGTGGCGGCGGTCGCGATCGTACGAAACCCGAGGGTACCGGCTCGATGTTTCGCGGCATCCAGGATGCCCCCGAGGTCGCCCGGATCGGCCGACCACGCCTGTAGCACCGCCATCGATGGCTCGAGGAAGTACTCTTCGAGCGTGTAGTACGCATCCAACCCGGAGAACCTTCCGGAGTCCCGCCGAAGCCGAGTGGTAACGCCGGCGAGGCGGTGCTGCCACAGAAGCCACTGCGTGAAGGGAGATTGGTACCTTCCGAGAACGAACGGAAGTCGGGCGAGGTGCTCGTACGCGGGAAGCGGGCCGGGTCGACACTCGGTCCCTCTCGCGGCCGGCTGGGCCTCGCCCACCGGAATCTCTACTTCCTGGAGGCGTGCGACGGTCCGATCGAACCCCCATCGGCGATAGAACCCATCCACCCCGAGCGCAGGCACCACCGTCGAAAGGACGGCTTCTTCGGCTCGACTCCTCGCAAGCCCAGCCCGGAGGAGCGCTCCCCCGAACCCCTGGCGATGATGCGTTCGTTCGACGTAGACGACGCTGAAATGGGAGGTCCGACCCCAGGGTACCTCGTCGTGCGTGAGGATCTCAAGCTCGCCTTGAACCCCCCCGCTCTCGTCCTCGACGACCAGCGCGGACTGGCCCGCGAGCAAGAGCTGATTCAAGTGGATGGCACAGGTCTCCACACTCATCCAAGGTCCGCCGTGGGCAAACCGCTCCGCTACCGAAAGCTCGCCATAGGACAGTTCCGTGGGGGATGAACTCGGGGAGGTGCGAACCCAGTGCTCGACGTTCGACGTATGCACGGTGGTGATCGCCGGCGCATCGCCGAGGGTCGCGTCGCGGACACGCATTCTTATCCCCTCCCTGACGAAGCACGCACGTCCGAAGGGCACTGGGTGGACCGTAGAAGGCCCATCAGTTCGTGGGTGCCGAGCGGGCGCGGGCCTGCTCGAAGACGTTCAGTAACCCGAGCCCCTTCGTGACCTCACGGTTGGCCTCGGGGAATACTTCCGCCGCGAAGAACGTCCTAAGTTCTTCCCCTCGGCCGAGACCCACCCAGGGAATCGTCCGTTGCAGGAGAAATCCCAGCATAGGGGTCCCGGTCGAGCGCTTCTCGATCTCCCGGAGATGGTCTTTCATCCAGTTCCACGCGAGCGAACGTCCAACCGGATTTTGGGAGGCGCCGACGAGAATGACCGCCCCTTGTACCGGCCGCATCTTGGGAGCGAGGACCTCATCGAGTGCGGGCCGGAGGTCCTCCGTCCGAGAAAGCCAGCCTAGGGCCGACGCTACTTCCAACTCCAGCTGATCGCTTTCGATCGTCCGAAGCCGATGGAGAAGCTCACCGACCGCCCCAAGCCGTCCGGCGCGGGCGAAGGCGATGATGACCGCGCCCCGCACCGAGGGATCCACGTCCGCGAGGTCCGCATACCGGGCGGCTAGCCGCCGAGCGAAGTCGAGGTCGAGGCGTGCGAGCGCGCGGGCCAGAGATTCGCGGAGAACGCGCGCGTCGTCGGGTTCACCGGGCTGGTGCGCCCATCCCAGTCGAGCGAGATGCTTCGCGATGTACTCTCGGGCGGTGAGGGCGATCGAAGGGTCCGACTTGAACACGCGGGACAACAGTTCGAGACCGCCGCAGACCTCGGAGACCGTGAGGAGGTCCGTCGCGCCGGCGATGCGCTCGACGGTCGTTGCGTAGTCCGCCGGGGTAAGCTTTCCCGACAGGACGAACGCGGCGGAGTCGTTGAGAAAGGCCCATCGGTCGGGGGCGGGCACTTCGAGCGCATGCCGCAGCCACTCCTCTCTGAGTTCGTCCGAATGTCGCACGCGGAAGAACCCCGTTCGATCCGGGTTCACGCGCGGCAGCGTGGTCGACCGGAGGGGAAGCTCGAGGTCCGCTCGATCGAAGACCACATGGTGTACATGACCTTCCTCTTCGACCGTGAGGGGGATGGGCCAGGGACCGTCGGACGAGCGAGAACCATCGAGGAGAAACCGTTCCTGAGTGAACCGTAGTCCCTTCGGGATTCGTTCGACGTGAACGATGGGATGTCCGGGCTTTTGGACCCATCCGGCCATGATCTTCCGAACCGGCTGGGTGGTCGTTTCCTCGAGGCAGGACCAGAGGTCCTCTCCTTTGGCGTTCGCATACCGATACCGGTTCAGATAGGCCTTGATCCCGGCCCGAAATCCGTTCTCGCCGAGGTACTCTTCGATCATCCGAAGGACGCTCGCCCCCTTTCCGTAGGTGATCTCGTCGGCGATCTGCGTGACCTCCTCGGGGCGGCGGATCTCGACATCGATGCTGTGCGTCGTCGGAAGAGCGTCCCATTGATAGGCCGGCCCGGCCCGCTGTAGGTAGAACTCGTCCCACACACCGGGATCGAACCCGAGGCGTTTCACCATCATGAAGGCGACGAACGTCGCAAAGCTCTCGTTGAGCCAGAAATCGTTCCACCATCGCATGGTGACGAGGTTTCCGAACCACTGGTGCGCAATCTCGTGCGCCAGCACTTCGAGGTTCGTCCGACGACGCGAGAGCGTCGTGGAAGAGTCGACGACGAGCATCCCTTCCACGAAGGCGATGGCACCCCAGTTCTCCATGGCCCCAGCCCAGAATTCAGGAATGGCGATGAGGTCCAGTTTCGGAAGAGGGTAGGGAATGTCGTAGTACGCTTCGAACCCTCGGACGAATTTCGCCGCACGTTCGGTCGAGTACCGAGCGCTCTCAGCGTGCCCCGGAGGCATCGCCGCTCGAACCCAGAGCCCCTCGGAGCGGGACTCACAGAAGGCGAACGGCGCGATGCCGAGATAGAGAAGATAGGTCGACATCCTGGGGGTGGGAGTGAACGACCAGCGTTTGCGTGGGCCGGAGGACTCCACCTCCCGCACCGGTGCATTGCTGACGACCTCAAACTTCGCATCGGTGACGACCGTGAGATCGAAGATGGCCTTGCGCGTCGGTTCGTCCCAGCACGGGAGAAGTCGCCGGCATCCGGTGGGGTAGAGCATGGTGGTGAAGACCTGACCTTCGCCGAACCGCGAAAGATACGGACCGACCAGGATGCCGAAACGCGCGAGCCCGGCGTACGTGAGACGGATCTCACCGGCGCCGACCGCGGGCACATCCAGCTCGAGTCGGCCCTCCGCCCGATTCACATGAAAGCCGGTGGGAACGTCGTTGAGCCAGGCCCCCGTGATTTCGAGGTCGATGCTATCGAGCGTGATCGGCCCGGAATACTCGTGGAATTGGATCTGCACGTCGCCCAGGAACTTCCCGGTCTGGACGTCGACGTCGAGAGCCAGATGGTATTCGAGGTCCTCCACCAGACTGAGCGAGGCAACGAGGATGAAGAACTTGACGCCTAGTCTTCCGGGTCCGCATCGATCGATACACTCCGTGTCCACGTGATGCGGACCGAAGTCCCGGGGCGGGTCAAGTCAGGCCCCCATTCGCCCAAGGCCTCGACGGGTCCCCCGTCGGGCCCGCGAAGATACACGAGGCGACCGTGCTCACTTTCCCCACTCGCGACCACCTCGCCCGGGGTGGCGCCGGACGTTGACCTCTCCAGTTGGACATCCCCCGGATGGACCGCGACCGTGCGCCCCCCTTCGCGGAGCACATTGTAGCCGAGGAAACGGGCCGCGGTCCGATTCCGCGGGTGATCGTAGACGTCGCGAGGCCTACCGGATTGTACGATGCGGCCCTCATTCAGAAGGAGGACGCGGTCCGCGAGGAAGAGGCCCTCTGCCCGGTCGTGAGTGACATGGACCACGGTGACCCCCAGGCCGTGAAGGACCGCTCGGAATTCCGACCGAAGCTGGGCACGGAGTTGGGGGTCGACCGAGGCGAAGGGCTCATCCAACAGGACCAACCGAGGTTCCGGCGCGAGCGATCGAGCGAGGGCCACACGCTGGCGTTCTCCCCCCGAGAGCTCCGTCGCGGGCCGCTCACGCAGCGAGGTGAGACGAAGCCGGCCCAGGATCTCCCCCACTCGTCGGTCGATATCCTGACGGCTCCGACGCTGGAGGGCCAGCCCGTACGCAACGTTTTCCCAGACGTTACGGCCGGGAAAGAGCGCCGGTTCCTGGAACAGGAGACCGATCCCTCGGCGGTGAGTGGGCAACGCGTCGATCCGTCGGTCCTCCAGCCACACTTCCCCCGCGGTCGGGGTTTCGAGTCCGGCGAGACATCGTAGGAGTGTCGTCTTGCCGCTCCCGTTCGGACCCATGAGGACGACGAATTCCCCACGCTCCGCCGTGAACGTCACGTCATGCAGCACCGGAGTAGCGCCCCATGCCGCGCTCAGATGGCGGACCTCGAGAAGACTAGAACTCAATCCGCCTCCCTCCGACCGCTATCGCTGCGAAGACCGCGAGACTTACGATGACGAGGAGGCCCGCGACGGCCCCTCCGAGAACCGCGAGGCGCAGGTCGTCCAAGTTGTAGATCTCCACCGTGAGGGTCGTGAAGCGCGGCGTTGCGAGGAAGTAGGTGGCGGTGAACTCTCCGAGCCCAAGCGCGAAGGCGAAGAGTCCAGCTGTGATGAGCCCCGACCGGACCTGCGGAACCTCGACATCCAGGTAGGCCGAATACGGCGGCGAGCCTAGCGTCTCCGCCGTCTCGCGGTATGCGGGAGGAACTCGAGAGAAGGCGACGTTGAGGCTCTGGAGGGCGAAGGGTAGGGCGAGGGTTGTCTGGCTCACAAGGATCAATGCCCATACCATCGATTCGCCTCCCAGAACCGGCCGCCAGGACTCCGCGAGGCCGAACGCGAGAACGACGGGCGAGATCAGGAGAGGCGCGAAGAGGACCAAGTGAACGACGCGGAGCGCGAGTGGCTTCGATCGTGCCACGAACCCGGTGAACAATCCAAAGACCAGCGCGGCGATGGCGGCTACGCCTCCGAAGAAGAACGAGTTGAGGATCGCGCCCGACGTCGAAATGCCGAGGACCGAGGATACCCGTGGAGCGAACACCGCCGAGAATGCGGACCCCCAGCCGGGATAACCGGGGGCGGGGGCGAACGCTGTCCAGAGTACTCCCCCCAGCAGTGCGAGAACGCTCACGAGAAGGAGCCCGGATGCCGCCAGAAGGGGCCACGTCGACCACCGGCGCCAGGGGAGGGGCCGATGACGAACGCGGGGCGTCGGGGGACCCCCGCGCAGCCGGCTCCACAGGAAGAGGTAGGCTACCGTGGGCGCCAACATGACGACGACCAACAGAAACGCGAGGGCCGCCGCCATCCCGGGCTGGAGCAGCTGTTGGTCCAGTGCCCAGACCCAGACCTCCACGGTGTAGCATTTTCCGCCACACAGCAGGAGCGGGGCGGCGAACGCGAGGGCGGAGAAGACGAAGGTGAGAAGACCCCCGGCCGCTGCCCCGATCCACGACGGCGGACCCCAGACACGACGGTACGCCGCCGCCGGACCTCCGCCCAGCGTGGCTACCGTCTCCTCCAGGTCGATGCCGGCGCCCTCTATCCCCACGCTGGTGAGCAAGGCCACGAGCGGGGCATTGTAGAGGACGTTGACCGTGACAATCCCTGGAAGGCCGTGGCCCAGGTAGGTGAGGGACGGTGCCCAACGTCCCGCGATTCCGTTCCCTCCGAAAAGGTCCCCGACGCCAAGGACCATCACGAGGCTTGGCAGTAAGAAGGGAACGATGAGGAGGGCTTGGACGACCGCCCTTCCCCGCCACCGGTACCGTCCGAGCAGGACGCCCAGAGGGTATCCCAGCAGCATAGCGGCCGCGGCGCTGAGGGCGCCCTGGAGAATGGAGTTAGTGAGCGCGTCGCGGGCGAGCGGATTGGAAAGAAGGGCCACCAGGCCGCTCTCGCCCCCGACGGCGGAAATACCCGACGCGAAGAGAAGAGCCGCCGGCGCTAAGGCGAAGAGGGCGACGAACAGAACGACGGGAGCGATGGGCCAGAGTTTTCGGACGGCTCCGATGTTCAACCGCCGCATCCATCACCCGACGGACAGGCAGCATTGTTGTAGATCGTTTGCCACTCCGGGAGCCATTCGTTCGCGAGAGCGGAGTAGAGCGCCGTCGCATTGACCCCATTGTTGAGCGTGACGAATTCGGCCGGATTGGGTGCATAGCGGAACACGCCCGGCACCGGTATCGTCCGGTTGGCCGGATATTCCCACTCGTTGGTCGGGATCTCGGACTGAACCGTCCCCGAGAGGAACCAGTTGATGAAATCCTGGTCCAGCGCAAGGTGAGAGGAGCCTCGAACGATCCCGAGCCCGTAGACCGTCTTCCATCCATCGTAGGTGCCGTTCGTGTAGGAGACCGTTGAATTGTACGCTCCGGGACCCCCGTAGAAGGCAGCGTACGCGGGGTCCGTGGTGTAGCTCACCACCAGCTGGGGGTTGTTGGGAGGCGTGGTAAACGCACTGAAGGCCGTCGACCAGTCCTGAGCCACGCGGATGGAAGGGTCCACCGCCTGCCAGAAGGCCATCCAATTGTTGGTATGGAGGACCTGTTCATAGTACTCGATCTCCCAGATGAGGAATTCCTCACCGGTGATGTCCGTCTCGGGGTCTTCGATCATCAGTTGACGGGCCCATGAGCTGTTCGACGAAAAATTCTGGAACGACGATTGGGCGACGGCGCCGTGGGTAGACGTGAAGAAGCTCGCGTTGTAGTCGATGCCGAGATAGCCCCACTCGTACGGCGTGACCGCGTGGTCGGGACTGATCTCCGACACAAGCCCGGGCGTTATGTTGCTAAGTTGTGTCGATACATACGGGACCAGAACGCCTGAGGCATCGGCCTGGGCGGCGGTGATCTCGTCGAGACCCACCACCAGGTCGGCGCCGGGTGAGTTCTTCTGCGCAACCAGCGTGCTCACGAGCGTCCCCGAAGGGCACTCGAGCTGGATCGTGACATTGTGGGCCGCCTCGAAGGGAGCGAACACGGCAGCAGTAACGTTCGGGGGCGGTCCGCACGTACCACCAAAGAGGCTCGAATAGGTGTAGATGGTGAGGAGGGTCTTCCCGGAAGGCGGGCGCGCAGCCTCGTAGGAGTAAACAGCGAACCCAGCGACGACGACCACCAGGGCGACGATAACCACGAGGAGCATCCTCGCCAAACGGCCGGGCGTACGTCGTCGAATCGGACCCGTCGGTGTACTATCGGATGCCATCTCCTCCGCGTTCCCGCGGCGGAGCTGTTACGATTCCCACGGCGTTCCCTTCGCGGGCATTGTCCCGGGCAGGTTCTTGGGGTCGACGAGGTACGCTCGTCCTCTCAGCCGCATACAGCTCCCCCAGCAGCCTCGGCGACGCAGTCGCAACCTATAGCGATTTCGCACGCGGTCGCGGCTTGCTCACCCCATGCGGGATGATCCTCGCCACACGTTCTCGTTCCGTTCGGTACTGGAGAGAGATGCCAAAATTCTCTCCCCAACGCCGGCCTGGACTGAAACCGAACAGCCCGTCGAGGCTCAGGAATAGGGAGGGTGTAAGGAACTGACTGATGGCGCGCGGGCGCCCTCCGACCCCAAGGTCATATACGGCATCCGCGTCCGCCACGGTGTCCATGCCGGATTCTATTCGACAGCTCAGATACGGCACCGAACTCGTGAAACGGGGGTTCGCCCGGATGCAGCAGGGAGGGGTCATCATGGACGTAACAACGGCGGATCAGGCGGCTATTGCCGAGGAAGCCGGCGCGGTCGCCGTCATGGCATTGGAGCGTGTTCCCGCGGACATTCGTGCCTCGGGAGGGGTGGCTCGCATGGCCGACCCCATCAAAGTGAAGGAGATTCGCGACCGGGTTTCGATTCCGGTGATGGCCAAGTGTCGGATCGGTCACACGATCGAAGCGCGCGTGCTGGAGACGCTCGGAGTCGATATGATCGACGAGTCCGAGGTGCTGACGATTGCGGACCCATTCCACCATGTGAAAAAGCGCGGCTTCAAGGTTCCCTTCGTTTGCGGCGCGCGAAATCTGGGAGAAGCGCTCCGACGTATCGACGAGGGCGCCGCGATGGTCCGGACGAAAGGGGAGGCCGGCACGGGCAACGTGGTGGAGGCCATTCGCCACATCCGTCAGACCTCCGCGGAAGTGGCCATGGTCAAGAAACTCCCGAAGGCGAAGCTCAGCGCATGGGCGAAACAGGAGCGCGTTCCCGCGTCGCTGGTGGAAGAGGTGCGCAAGCTCGGCCGCCTTCCCGTCGTCAACTTCGCCGCCGGCGGGATCGCCACACCGTCGGACGCGGCGTTGTGCCGCCTGCTGGGCGTCGATGGAGTGTTCGTCGGCAGTGGGATCTTCAAGGCCGAACATCCGATAAAGGTCGCACGAGCCATCGTGGAAGCATCGCTCCACTTCGACGACGCTTCGGTGATCGCGCGAGTTTCGACGGGGCTGGGAGAACCGATGCGAGGCATTGAAGTGGCCGGTCTTTCCCCGAATGAGCTCCTTCAAGGACGCGAGGCCACTCCCCTTTTCTCCCGGCCGGCTCGCACCGCGGCGTGAGACCAGCCCCCCGTGGGCTGACGTAGCACAAGGTCCCCGGCGGGGAGGAACAACGGAGAGCGCGCCGGATGCGGATCGTCCAGGTCACTCCGTTCTTTCATCCCCACGCCGGGGGGGTGGAATCGCATGTCCGCGCGCTGGCCCGGGAGTTCGCACGCCAGGGGCACGAGGTCACCATTGTTACGAGCCGCTACGACCCTACCTTGCCAACAGAAGCGTCGTTCGAAGGGTATCGGATCCTTCGCTCGCGCACCTGGGGGGTGGTGTTCAACACACCGATCGATGTCGGCACCCGTAGGATCGTTCGAAGGGTCGACGCAGACGTCGTCCATCTGCATTACCCACCCCCGTTGAGTTCGTATATCGCGGTGGGCGGGCTGACCTCGCGACACGTCCCTGTCTGCCTCACGTACCACTGCGATCTCTACCTCCCGGTTCCGGGCGGGCGGGTCCTGACCGCCCTCTACGAGAACCTGTTCTTGCGGAGAACCCTCGCGGGTGTGGACCGTGTCATCGTCCACACACGAAGCTATGCGACCACGTCGGCGGTGCTTCGGGGTCGGAACATCGCGATCATCCCGTCGAGCGTGGATGTTCAGCGGTTCCGGCCCGATGTGGACGGCCGGGAGATCCGACATCGACTCGGGTTCGACGACAAACGGGTTCTCGCGTTCACGGGCCGCCTTGTCCCTCACAAGGGGGTGGATTCTCTCCTTCGGGCCATGGTGGGACTACCACCGGACGTGGCGTTGCTCGTCATTGGGCGGGGGTCCCGCCTCCCGGAGCTCCGTGCCCTCGCCCGTCGTCTCAATCTTCTGGGGAGGGTGCAATTCGCCTCGGACGTGAGTGATGACGAGCTCCCGGCCTACCTTCGGGCGGCGGACATCTTTGTCTTCCCCTCGCAAAACCGCCTCGAAGGGTTTGGGTTGGCCGTCGTCGAGGCCATGGCGGCCGGCCTGCCCGTGGTCATTACGGACATGCCGGGGGTTCGCGAAGTCATTGAACCCGGGGTCGAAGGGGTCCTGGTCGAGCCGCTCATCGCGAGCGACCTCACCGACCGTGTTCGCGAGTTGCTCGACGACCCGGAGCGCCGACGGAAGATGGGCGAACGCGCTCGTCAACGAGCCGAAGAGCGCTACGCTCTTGCCACCGTCGCCAGGTCGCTCCTCAACCTGTACGAAGACCTGCGCGCAGCTGGTTGATCTGGCCGCAGAGCCGTCTCGCCTCAGTCGCTGCGGCCGTAAGCCAGTCCTCGGCGGTGGACGCGTAGAGGATGGAGCGTGAGGCATTGATGAGGAGCGCGCGACCTCGGCCATCGACGCCCTCCCGCACGGTGGCCGAAAGCTGACCTCCCTGGGCGCCGACACCGGGAACGAGGATGGGAACCCCGTTTCCCAAGGTCTCTCGAGCCGAGCGGATCGCCTCGACAAAAGTGGCCCCCACGACCACCCCGACGTTCCCATGCGCCGCCGCCAGGCGGCGGGTTTCGGCCACGATGGCAAGCCATAGCGGTCCGCGAGGCGTGGGGATCTCCTGGAAGTCCGAGGAACCGGGGTTCGAGGAGTGGGCGACGAGGAAGCAGCCGTGCCGGTCGTCCCCGAGGAAGGGCGCAAGGCTCTCCCAACCCATCCACGGTGTGACCGTTACGGCGTCAAACCCCATCCGCTTGAAGGCCGCCTCGCGGAGGAGCCGCATCGTGTTGGGGATATCGTTCGCTTTGAGGTCGAGGATGCGAAGTCGGGTCGGACCGATCTTGGAAGGTAGTTCTTCGAGGCATTCGATCCCGTCGGCTCCGTAGGCGAGATAGCTAGCAAGCTGCATCTTGTACGCCGCCGCATAGGGTCGGGTCGCCTGGATGATGGAGCCCAGGAACTTGCGAAGTCCGGGTTTGGCGCCCATTCGCCGAATGGCCCTCGGCATCTGGGCGGCGTCGGGGTCAAGTCCGACGCAGAGAAGAGAATCCCGAGCCGAAAGGATCCGGTCCACGCGGTCCTGAAATCTCACCGGTACGCCCGGCCACAGGACTCCGAGCCACCCAAAAACCTTCCGTCCGAAGATGGACGAGAGACCGAAGCCCGCGAACCATGGTTCCATTCGAGACCCGGGTATCCAGCGTTCACCCATCTCCATGCTTCTTTATGCACTCCTTCCCGTCTCGGTCCAGCGCGGAGCATCGCATGCAGGCGGAGGACGCGAACGAGGGCCTGGTCTCGGAGGTTCAGCTCAAGGATCTTCGGGTGGGAGGTTCTCCCTCGATGTTCGTCGCTCGCGTCGTTTCCGCGCAATACCGTGACGTCATTCGTAAGTCCGATGGGGGCCGGCGTCCCGTGCTCTCTGGCCTTCTCAGCGACGGGACCGCGACCGTGCGGTTCACCTGGTGGGACCCTCCGAAGGAGGGCGTGGATCGAGGCACGGTCCTCCGGGTGGCCAATGCCCAGGTCCAAGAGTTTCGGGAGCAGATCGAAGTATCCTTCACGTGGCGAACGCGAGTCGCACCCGCCGGGGATGCGGAGCTCCCGCATGTAGATCCGCATACACTCCCTACCCGCCAGGTCGCTGACCTCGCTGCACGCGACGAGGGGTTCCGCCTGCTCGTCCGCGTGATGAAGGTGGGATCAAAAACGGTCACGGTAGGCGCCGACCGTCGATTGGTCTTCGAGGGTGTGTTGGCCGACGCCTCGGGGTCAGTCCCGTTTACGGCGTGGAGCGACTTCTCGCTCAAGGCCGGCGAGGCGCTCAGCATCTCGGGGGCGTACGTCCGTTCCTTCCGCGACCGACCCCAGCTTACGCTGGACGAGCGTTCCATGATCGAGCGGGTGGACGCACTCAGCGTCGCCGGCCTTCCGGTGGACCTCCAACCGACGCTGCGAAGCACGTCCGAGCTGGAGCAGTCGAAGGGAGGCGAGTTCGTGGCTTTCGAGGGTGTCGTCGTGGGCCTCATGCCGCCGAGCGGGGTCGTCTACCGCTGCCCGAACTGCCGCCGCGCCACGCAGAAGGGATTGTGCCGCGTGCACGGCGCGGTGACGGGGGAGGCCGACCTACGCGCCCGCCTCATCGTGGACGACGGAATGGGTTCGGTCACCGCCAACTTGGACCGTCCGTTCACCGAAGAGCTGTTCCACCGGACCTTGGCCGATTGCCTCGAGCAGCTGCGTTCCCAGCCTGACCCGAGCCGCGTCGAAGAGGAACTGTTCGAGGCGACGTACGGCCGCTGGCTTCGACTGGAGGGGCGCGTAACGCGAGATGATTTTGGCCTCACGATCTACCCCGACCGGGTGCTGCCCGCCCGAGGACCTCCGGCCTCGACGCTGGACGCGGTCGAACGAAGGATGGCGGGAGGGGGCGGATGACGGGGCGAGAACCAGCCTGGCGTGTCGTAGCGCGTGAACTCACGAGCTCGACAGAAGAGGAAAAGGGGACCGGCGATCGCGCCGCCACGTACCTCATCACTCCGCTTGGCGCGCGAGCCAACCGCGTTCTTCTCGTGGGAACGCTCGGAGCCGCAGAGCGCGTCGGCCGAGATGAGGCCATGCCCTTCTACCGTGCACCGCTCTCCGACCCGACGGGTCAAATTCCCGTGACCGCTGGGAGCTTCCAACCGAGGGCACTTAACACGTTACGGAGCCTCGAGGGGCCCCGGCCGGCGCTCGTGGTCGGAAAATCACATCTCTATCGCGGCCGGGACGGCCTCGCCTATCCCAGCATCCGAGCCGAAGCCATTCGCGCGCTGGACCCTGAGGAGCACCAAGCGCTG
The DNA here is from genome assembly GCA_049582265.1 of Thermoplasmata archaeon. Lineage (GTDB taxonomy): Archaea > Thermoplasmatota > Thermoplasmata > Lutacidiplasmatales > UBA184 > Lutacidiplasma. The sequence goes on along the minus strand of JBAUTP010000143.1, from coordinate 6,561 downwards.
GCCCTGGACGTGCTCGACCAAGTGACCCGACGCTTCGACCTGATGCGTCGTGTGGGCCGAGCGGCCGCCCGGGGCGAACCGGAACCGGTGCTGCCTGGGGTTCCGGAGGAGTGGTTGAACGGTGTCCGCCTCGCTCGTGCTCGCTACCCGAGTTTCGACGTCGAATCGCTTCGGCCGAGCCTTACCGCGTATCTCGGCGAGCTGCTGCATCCCGGTGACGTGCCATCCCGAGGAGTGACCTCCTCTCCGGGTTCTGTCACGATCACACACTCCCCGCCGACTCCTTCCCGGGCCCCCGCCTCCGAGGCAGAAAGGGCACAGGAGTCCGTCTTCCTCGGGCTCATCGATGAACTTTCCGAGGGCTCGTTGGACGGCTACGCCGACCTCAAGGATGTAGTCCAGCTCGCGACGAGCCGGGGACTGAGCGAAGCCATGTCCGAGGCTCTCCTCAACCGACTGGAAGAGGGCGGCGCGGTCGAAGAACCCATCGTGGGAAAGCTCCGCCGTGCCTAAGCTCCGATGACCCGGGGTCAAACCCGGCGTCGCCCCAGACATTTATAGGGGCCCCGGATTCGGGGCCCGGGGGAATGAGGAACACCTGTCTCTCCGATCCGATGACGAGACATACGACGAACTGACCCCCACTCTCGCAGGACCCGTCGATGGCAGCGCCTGAACATCCGAACCGATTGCTGACGATTCTCATTATCGTCATCGTTATTGCCGCGTCCTTCGGCGTGGGCTACGTCTTCTTCACGACCCGTGCGCACGGCCCTCCGGGCATCAAGACGGTGCAGCTCGGCGACAACGTGACGGTGAACTACATCGGCATCCTCGGAAGCAGTCCTCAGCAAGGTCGGGTGTTCGATACCTCCTACTACGCCGTGGCGATCTCCAATGCCACCTACCCGAAGTCGCTCGAGTTCACGTTGCGACCGTCCGCGGCGAATTACACGCCGCTCGGCGTGAACGTGAATCCCGGGAACTTGATCCCATCGGGAGGCTACACGCTCAACGGGACCAACACCACGTTCGGCGCCGTGGTTACGGGCTTCTGGCAAGGCCTCTTAGGACTTCCCGGGAATGAAACCCGCTCGATCCGGATCCCTCCGGCGCTGGGCTACGGACTCGACGATCCAGCGTGCATCGTGACGCGGCCCCTCACCTACACCGTACCGGTCGTGAGCTCCTACAATCTGAATCAGTTTTCGACCGAGTTCCCGGGCATTGTGGCCAACCCGGGCGTGGAGTTCCCTGCCCCTTCCTACGGTTGGCCCATGTACATCCTGAGCTCGAACGCGACCGCGGTCACGATCTCGAATCAGACGCATGCGGGGGCCATCGTCCGGCCGTACGGATTTCCGGTGCTGGTCAGCAACGTATCCAACACGTTGTCGGGAAGAGGGCAGATCACCTTGGTAAACCAGCTCACGCTCGCGGATTCAGGTCTCGTCCTAGGGAAGGATTCCTCCCCGACGGCTCCCTGCCAAAACCTCTTCTCGAGCACACCGGCGGGGGGGAAGTTCATCGTTTCGGCTGTGAACCCGACGGCGGGCACGTACGCCGCGAACTACAACCTCGAAGAGGCGAATCAAACGCTGATCTTCCAGGTCTCGGTGGTCAACATCTACCCGTAGCCGACGGTTTCAGCCGCCGAGCGTGACCCGGCCCCGCTTCATGAGTTCGTCCAGCTGGGCATCGGCCGCGGAATCCTGAACCGAGGACCCCGAACGGCCCCCACTTGCCTTGGCGTAGCGCCGCACCGTAGCGCGCGCTTCTTCGCGGCGGGCGCGCGATTGCGCGAGGATCCGACCTAGCTCGCGTTCGAGGTCGTTAATCTGGCGCGTGACTTCGTCCACGTGGTCCATGACCCTTCCTCGTTGGCGGCTGAGGTCACGGATCTGACCCACGATCTGACCGATCTCGACGAGCACACCCTGCATCCGGGCCATAGCCGCCTCACGGACATTTTTCACGCCGATCGTTTCGTGGCCCAATCGCTCGACCTCGGCACGGGCCGCCTGGAAGTTCTCCTCGAGAACCTGACGTTGGGTCTGCCGTGCCATGATCTCCGAACGGCGCTTCTCGGCGTCGGCGAATCGTCGCGTGAGCTCGCGGATCCTTCCGATGAGCTCGTTTTCGTCCTGCAGGGAGAGCGCGGTCGTCTGCTGCCGGAGTTCGAGTTGGGCGATCTCTCGTCGAAGCTGTTCCGGCGTTCCGAAGTCATCGCTGCGGCGTTCCCCGCGCGACAGGCGTACTTGCACGAGGGCTTCCTCCGCCCGCCGTCGAGCTTCGAGGCGGGCATTGCGGATCTCGACCGCATCGCGACCTGCCGTGCGGTGCGCTTGGTGAAGTTCGTCGAGCTGAGCCTCGAGCGGACCGCGGCGGTCGTGAAGCGCCTTTTGCTGGTCCGAGAGCGCATGAATTCGGTCCAGCAGCTCCTGACGCTGCGTCCGAAGCTGGCGGAGCCGACCCTCGAGCATGCGGAACCGAGTTCGGTCCTCGGTCTCCTCATGCTCGGCGTCGACCGAGAGTTGGGCCCGCGCGGCCACGCTTGGGCGACGGCCATGGATGGTCAAATAGCTAGTCCTAGCCCTTGGGAGTGCTCCGGGAACGGGATTTTACCCTTCGACGCGGCGGGGTGTGCGAAGCTCGGTTCGACAGAAGCCGAAGTGCGAGAAGGGCTGCGGGGACAGCGCCATCGATGTTGACGATGGCGATCGGGGCACAGGACTGGAGCATCGCGGTGAGCGCCCCTTCGCCCCTCGCACCACGCCCGTAACCGACCGAGGTCGGAATGCCGATCACGGGTCCCGCGACCAAGCCGGCGACGACAGTGGGCAAGGCACCCTCGCGCCCCGCAAAGACGAGAAAGATCCGTGGTCGCTGTCGGGCCAGCTTCCTCAGGATCTTCATCAACCGATGGATGCCCGCGACTCCGACGTCATACCCGGTGGCCACGGTAACTCCGACCGATTCGAGGACCGCGCGGGCCTCCTCAGCTACGGGTACGTCCGCCGTGCCGGCGGTAAGGATCGCGACGGTCCCTGCGTACGAGGGACCCAAGATGGGACCCCCGAGACGAACCACACGGCCGCCCGCGAGGAACACGAGAGGTAGCCCCGAGGAGGAACGCTCCAACGCGCGACGCTGTTGGGAGGTAACGCGCGATACGATTGCGCCGTACCCCCGCTCATGGAGCCCGGTCAGAAGCGCGAGAAGGTGTTCCGGGTCCTTGCCTTCCCCCAGGATCACTTCGGGAGCTCCGGTTCGGAGCGCCCGTCCGCCATCGTATCGCGCGAAATCTCCGACGTGCACGTCCCGCGACGATTTCCCGGTTTCTCGGCGTCGGGTCGAGGCTGCCACAACGTCCAACGTGCGAAACATGATATATGGCCCTCGGCTCGACCGCTTTCCTCGATAGTTATGCCCGATTTTTCGCTCAGCCCAGAGCAGGAGAGCCTGCGCGACCTGGCGAGAAAGTTCGCACGAACGGAGATGTTGCCGAAGGCCGCCGAGTGCGACCGCGAGGGAACGTTTCCCGAGGACATCTATCGGAAGGCCTGGGAACTAGGTCTGATGAACCTCAACGTCCCGGCCGAGTACGGCGGGAGCGGACTCCACCTGGTCGAGCAATGCCTCATCGTTGAGGAGCTCGCCCATGCCTGCGCGGGAATGACCACCTCGATCATCGCGAACTGCCTCGCCCTCGAACCGATCGTTCTCGCCGCTTCGTCGGAACAGAAGGACCGCGTACTGCGACCCTTTTGTGAGAAGTACCAGCTAGCCTCCTTCTGTCTTACCGAACCAAGCGGAGGAAGCGATGCGGGAGGTCTCCAGACCCGGGCTCGCCGGGATGGAGAGGACTACGTCATTTCCGGGGAGAAGTGTTTCATCACGAACGGTCCCCACGCTTCGCTCTACACCGTCTTTGCGACGCTCGACCCTTCACTCCGACACAAGGGGGTCGTCGCGTTCATGGTCCCGCGGTCAGCGGAAGGGCTCGTTCCCGGACGCGATGAGGACAAGATGGGCCATCGCGCCTCCTCGACGGGAACGATCCGATTCGAGAACGTTCGGGTTCCCGCGGCCGACCGGCTGGGAGCCGATGGCGACGGCTTCTCGATCGCGATGCGAACGCTCGACCAGACGCGAACGCCGATCGGAGCACTCGCGACGGGCATCGCTCAGGCCGCGCTGGACTACGCGGCCGACTACTCGCTGAAGCGCCAATCCTTTGGTAAACCGATCTCCGAGCATCAAGCCATTCAGCTAAAGCTGGCGAACATGGCGCAATCGATCCACGCCGCTCGACTGTTGACGTGGCACGCCGCATGGAAGATCGATCATGACGAGCCGGCCACGCTCGAATCGGCCATCGCGAAGTGCTTCGCCTCCGACGCTGCCATGCGCGTGGCCGATGAGGCGATCCAGATCTTCGGGGGGTACGGTTACATGAAGTCCTACCCCGTCGAAAAGCTCCTTCGGGACGCCAAGCTGACCCAGATCTATGAGGGGTCGAACGAGATCCAAAGGATCGTCATCGCACGCGAACTTCTCGAGCATTACCACTGAGCGGCGTGGGGCCAGTCGTGGAGATCCTAGTCCTGGTCAAACCCGTCCCTGACCCTGAGACGCGCCTCCGCCCGAATGCGGCAGGCACAGACCTGGACGCGGACGGCGTCAAGTGGGTGCTGGCCGGGTATGATGAATCCGCCGTCGAGCAGGCGCTCCTCCTCAAAGAGTCGATGGCCGGGTCCTCGGTCCGCGCCGTCTCGTTGGGGCCAGCCCCTCGTACGGAAGAGGTCCTACGCGCGACCCTGGCGCTCGGATGCGACGCGGCCACGTGGGCGGAACAGGACCCGTCGGTCCGCCTGGATCCCCTCGCGACCGCGCGAGGGTTGGCCGTGGTCCTCCAGCGATATCACCCCGACCTCGTGCTCGTGGGAAAGCAGGCGGGAGATGACGAGAGCGGGATCGTAGGCCCCGCCGTCGGCGAAGCGCTCGGGGTCCCCGACTTCGGCCCCGCGGTGGAGGTTCGGTGGGACGCGACGGCGAGCCGGTTCACGTTCCAAGTCAGCGTAGAAGGCGGTGTCGAAGTGGTTCGTGCCCCGGTGCCGTTGGTCCTCGAACTTCAACAGGCATGGAACGACCCCCGGACTGCACGCCTTCCCAACATTCTCAAGTCCCGACGCATGACCATCGACAAGGTCCCCTGGACCGACATACAACCGACGGCTACCCAGCCGTCGCCGGTCCTACCCACCTCCTTCCAGCTTCCGGCGCCTAGAACCGGAGCCAACATGATCCAATACAAGACCCCGGAGGAAGCCGCGCAGAAGCTGGTTCGGCTGCTGGTGGAGGAGTCGAAGGTACTCCCATGACCCCGAAAGTGTTCGTAGCCGGGGAGGTTCGTGAGGGCCGACTCGCGAGCGCCAGCCGAGAGGCGCTGGGGCTGGCCCGAAGGCTTGCCGCCGATGGACCCCCCACTCTCGGGTTGGTGGGAGACATTCCGACCGACACTTCGTCGGTGCTCGAGGGCGTCGGTGAGATCCCCGTGCTTGTGGCTCGCGATCCCTCTCGGGATGCGTGGCGCGTCGGTGCTTGGTCGAAGGGAATGGGCCGTCTCGCCACCGAGGTTGGTGCGGAGGTAATCTTGGTAGGGGGGACGAGCCATGGCCGAAGCCTCTGCGCCCGTCTCGCGCTCGGCTGGGGGGTCGCCGGTACAACGGAGATCACCGAGGTCAAGTCACTCCCCGATGGTCAGTGGGAGGTCACGCGGCCCATCTTCGGCGGTCGCGCGACGCAACGTCTCCAACTGCCGGCGAAGCGTAGCGTGCTGGGATTGCGCGTTCATGCCTTTCCTACTCCCGAAGCCGATCCCGGAAAACCCCATGTGGAAGACCGGACACTTCCTCCCGTCGAAGCCCAGCTTGTGACCGGCGAGCGCGAGGCATTCCGCCCTACGGCGCAGCGGGGCGGGCCGGACCTCGGGGAAGCATCGGTCGTGGTATCGGCGGGTCGGGGCATACGCGGCCCCGAGAATTTCCGTCTCGTGCAAGAACTGGCGGAGGCGTTGGGCGGTGCAACGGGCGCTTCCCGTGCCGTCACCGATGCGGGATGGGTCCCATCGACCCTGCAGGTCGGGCAGACCGGTCGCTCCGTGTCGCCGAAGCTCTACGTCGCGGTCGGAATCTCCGGCGCAATCCAGCACATCGTCGGTATGGTCAGTAGTCGCGTGATCGTGGCGATCAACTCCGACCCTCACGCACCGATCTTCAAGGTCGCGGACTATGGAATCGTGGGTGATCTGTTCCAGATACTCCCCGCCTTGACCGCGGAAGTGAAGAAGGTCCGCGGCGCGTAGCCGCCTAGGGAACTTACCTACCGCGGAGCCGTGCTCCGCATGAGGAGCGCTTGGTTCGCGTTCTCGATGACCTTCTGAAACTCGAACGGTTTGGGGATCCCCCGCCAGTTCTCATTGCCGAGCCCCATTCCATCGACCCGTCCACCCTCGGCGCTCACGCGGACCGTGCCAAAGCCAAGGATCCGGTCACCGAA
>JBAUTP010000142.1:0-2169 GCA_049582265.1 Thermoplasmata archaeon | reverse complement strand
GAACCACCATGGGATCGGCCCGATGACCGACCCCAGGAGGTTGATGTGCGCCCCGCCCACGTCCACGACGCGGTTCGTGATGGCGTCGGCGGCGATGAAGAGTCCGACCCAGGTGTAGATCGCAATGACCAGGAACCACGTGACCGCCATCCCTTTCAGCTGGGCGATGGAGACCTCGCTCGACATCTGGGTCAAGCGCTGCTGGTGCGGCTTGATCGCCTCCATCCGGTCCTTTTTCCCGGAGCGAATGGCCTTCATCGAGAGAGGGCGGAACGCTTTGGACCACGCCTGGACCTTGGCCACCTTCACCCAGTCGGTGGCCCAGTTGTAGGCGATCGCGGTGAGCGCCATCTCGACCACGGCGGCGAGGAACATCGTGAGCAGGAGAAAGTGCCCGTTGAACCCGAGCGCGGGCGCGAGGATGTAGTTGAGAAGTCCCGCTACAGAGTTTCGCGTGCTCGTGTCGAACGCCATCCAGATCCCGAGCAGAAAGAGAAAGACGAGGATGAACGTGGAGAGCTTGAACGCCGGCGCCGGCGGTCGGGCCGGCTTTGGCTCGTCCTCCTCCTCCTCTTCTTCGTCCCCTTCCTCGGTCTCATCCCCCTCGTCGGTCGAAGGGGGGAGCGTTTCGACGTCGCTCGTGTCCGCCTCCGAGCGCAGCGGCGCGTCGTCCGCCCCCTTCTTCGCCGGAACGCTCATGACTCGCCTCCCAGGAAGCGCCGCAGGAGAGGGTTCATCTCCATGAGCTGCTCGCGGCCCATGGCCTCGTAGAGGTTGATGATGATCCCGACGGTCAGTAGCACGCCCGTTCCACTCGCCTGACCGACGGTGCCGATGAGGTCGGCCCCAGCGGCGAGGGCGCCGACGGCGGCCCCCGAGATAACGGTGATGACCGGGATGTAGCGTTCCAACACGCGTCGGAGGACCCTCGGCTCTCTACGGAACCCGGGGATCTGCATGCCGCTCGCTTCGATCTGTCGGGCGACGGCTTCCGGGCCCATGTTCGTCGTCTGGATCCAGAACTTCGCGAACATGATCGATCCGACGACCATGACACTAAAGTACACCGCTACGTGGACGAGGGCCTGCCATGGCTGATGCGGGTAGATGGCGGTCCCGTACGTTTGGAAGTTGAGCAACGGGAGCAGCCATGCCTCGAGGCCGTTGACCGTCGAGAGATAGTACGCTCCCCCCGAGAGCGGGGTCGTTTGACTGATCCCTAACGCCGTGGCTTGCGTGGACGACGGATACGATCCTATCCACCATTGATGGCCGAGCAAGGGGAAGTGGGCGAGGGCCGGGTTCGTCCACAACAGGATCGACACGAGCGAAACGTTCGCGAGCAACGCGGACATCAAAATGACGGGGATGTTGCTCGCGTAGATGAGCCGCAACGGGTAGCGTCCTCGTGCGCCTCTCGATTCGACGTGCGAAAGCGGGAGTTCGATGCGCGTTGACTCCGTCCAGGCGACGATGAAGAAAATGACGGCCGTCCCCACGAGGGCGATCAGCGGATTGGGCTGACGTAACAAGATGATCTCCCAACCTCCGCTCGCCATCTGGCCCGCGTTGTACGTGGTCAGAATGTAGATCGTCTTCGGGATGGCACCCGCGGGCGGGTTCGACGCGCTGATGCCCCCCGCGCCGGACGGTAACCAGTTGAGCGTCCCTTGGACGATCTGCTGCGAGACGCCCGCCGCGATGAAGAGCGAGATCCCGCTCCCGATGCCCCATTTGCTCACCACCTCGTCCATCAGGAAGACGAGATAGCTGCCGAACACGAGCTGGGCGACGATGATGGTGTTGGCGAGGAGGAGCCCGTTCCCGGGCGAGGCTCCGTTGAGGGTCGAAACGAACCCGGCCGACGGCGTGAGGTAGCCGAAGACCTGGGGGATCGCCTCGATGAAGATCATCGCGATGACCATCACCTTCTGGGTCCCCTGGTACATTCCTTTGTCTTCGTCGTCGGTCAGGTCGAGGTTGATGATCTTCGCGCCGGTGAACAGCTGCATGATGATCGACCCCGTGACGATGGGTCCGATCCCGAGATGCATGAGCGTCCCCTGAGCGCCCGCCAAGATCGCGCGGTAGCTCGAGAAGAGGTCGATGACGGTCGATTGGTCGACGCCGTAGAGGAAGATGTTGGCGAGCAGGAAGTACATCAGGAGG
>JBAUTP010000141.1:0-3362 GCA_049582265.1 Thermoplasmata archaeon | reverse complement strand
AGTACATTTCGAAGGTCAAGGCCGTGGACCCCTCAGCCAAGTTCTTGGGACTCCCGGGAGTGGGAACCGGGGCCTACAACGAGCAGACGTGGATCACAGCGACGGTGAAGGTCAACGGGCCGAACCTGGCGGGCGTGGCTATCCATGTTTATCCAGCGGGTGGGTACGGGGTAACCCACGGAACGAATGCCGGATTCTTCGGATCCTTGACGAGCAAGGGAGCACTCCCCGAGCGTGTCCCGTTGGACGAGGCGGCGATCAAAGCGGCATGTTCGAGCTGCCATATCGGCATCTTCGCGACAGAGCTCAATTCCGGCAATCAGGGGGCGGGATACAATGACCAGATCGACGGGTTCCCGGAAGTTACCTTCCTTACCGCGGAAATGATCCAGGGGATGAAACTGGATCTCGCGAACATCGACATGTATGCCTTCGAGGCATCCTACGGAGGCTCCCTATTCACGGCCCCCTCCACTCCCGCACCCGCTGACACGTTGTACTCCTCGATCTTGAGTCGGCTTGGGCAGACCATAATCCCTGTAACGGGACCGTTACCCAGTTTGTTCTACGCCATAGCCACAGAGAACAATTCCAGCCACACCGAAGCGATCCTCGTAGCGAATGCGGGTAGTGCCTCTGCCGACGTTTCACTGGCGAACACCGGGCTATGTGCGACGTGCAATTCCACTCTATACGCCTGGTCCAATTCATCCTCAAATCCGACCTCCACTGGGTACCCCGGGGGGCTCCCCGGCAGTTGGTCAGTCCCGGCGGACAGCGTGGGAGTGTTCGTTCTGGGAGGGACATCCCACTCTCCCCCGCCCACGAAATACGCGGTAACGTTCACCACCGCCGGGCTGGCAACCCTGACGAGCTGGTCGGTGAACCTTAACGGCTATGAACAGAACTCGACATCATCGACCATTGATTTCAGCGAGCTGAATGGAACGTACGCGTTTAGCGTCGGAGGGATTCCGGGGGTCTCGGCATCTCCGAGTTCGGGCAATGTGGATGTGGCCGGCGCAGCCGTCAATCAGACGATCGCGTTCTCACCGACATCGGCCGAATACACGGTGACCTTCACTCAGGCTGGGCTGGCCTCGGACACCAGCTGGTCGGTGGGACTTAACGGCAGTCAACAGAACTCAAGCTCGTCCACGATCGCCTTCACAGAGCCCAACGGGACCTACGCCTTCGACGTCGGAGCCATACCGGGGTATTCGCTGTCCCCGAGCTCGGGCAGCGCCGTAGTGGCCGGGGCTGTCGTCAATCGGACGATCACGTTCACACCCACAAAGGCCGAGTACACTGTGGCCTTCACTGAGACCCGACTGGTTTCGGGCACGAGCTGGTCCGTGGATCTTAACGGAAGTCGGCAAAGCTCGACTTCATCCAAGATCAGCTTCAGGGAGCCTAACGGGACGTACTCATTCAGTGTTGGGGCTATTCCGGGCTATTCCGCGTCTCCGAGTGCGGGCAACGCCGTGGTTACCGGGGCTGTCGTCACCCGAGCGATCACGTTCACACCAACGAAGGCCGTGTACGCCGTAACATTCACTGAGTCAGGCCTGACGTCGGGCACGAGCTGGTCGGTGGATTTGAACGGCAGTCAGCAGAGCTCGACTTCGTCCACGATCGTCTACTCGGAGCCCAACGGGACGTACACGTTCACTGTAGGAGCCGCACCGGGCTACTCGTTTTCCCCGAGCTCGGGTAACGCCGTGGTAACAGGTGGGTCCGTCTCTCGGACGATCACATTCACACCGACGGCGCCCGAGTACGCTGTGACCTTCACCGAATCCGGACTCAAATCAGGAACGAGTTGGACCGTGACCCTCGATGGTCAAAAGGTCTCGAGCTCTTCGGCCACCATATCATTCACCAGGGCTCGGGGAACGTATGCCTGGGTGGTTTCCGACCCGAAAGGATACACGACGACCGCGAGCGGGAATGTGATTGTCCACGGGGCGATTACGGTCCACATCACTTACAAGACTTCCTCCGCAGCCAGGGTCAATCCGGAAACGCTCCCAGGCTCTGTCGTGGCTCAGTACCTGCGCGAAAAATCCAAAATTTTTGGCTGACGAGCTCACAGCGCTCAGCCGCAGACAGCGTGAGTGCCAGTGCTCCTGAGCTCGAGATCCGAGCTGGTCGAAGGGCGGCAGCTGGGTGCCTTAGGTTAACCGCCTTGGCCGCTGGTCTGACGCGACTCCGACCGGGATCGAGTGTCGACCCATTCGGGGTGGCTGAGTAAGGGCTACGCTATTCCTAACCCCCTTCGGCTTCGGGCCGCTCCTCCTGTAGGTTCCGAATTCCAGGGGCTCTGCATCGCGGACCGGGGCTCGGGCAGAACACTACGTCTTTTGGCCAGAACGGCTCGCCATTCCTGCGTAGAAATCCTTAGCACGTTTCTCCATCTCGGCAGGCGGGACGTCCTCGCGGTGCGTCGCGATTGACCACTCGTGACCGAATGGGTCTCGAACCCGGGCGTGCCGATCTCCCCAGAACATGTCGGTAGGCTCCGAAACCGACGCAGCACCCGCCGCAAGGGCCTGACGGTACGTTGCATCGACGTCTGCCACGTAGAGCCACACCCCTCCCGTCGTTCCGCCGAGCGATTTCGGGGAGCGGTTTCCCATCGCGGGAAACTCGTCAGACAGCATGAAGACAGAGTCGCCCACCTGGAACTCCGCATGCAGGATCTTCCCTTCGAACATCGATACCCCTTCCCTTTTCTTAGCAGAGAATGCTTTCGAGTAAAACTCGAGTGCACGTACCCCGTCGTCGACGGTGAGCGCTGGGGTCGCGGTGTGGTATCCGTCCGGGACGGGCTTCACATGATGCGTCATTGGCGAACGGACGACGCCTGCCAATATCAACCCTACCTTCACTCAATCGTTTCCGGTCAGATTGCAGCCTTTGTTGGGGAGCTCGATGACGCTCGTCGCGATGGCAGGAACATCCAACTCAGGGTCTGATCTCGTCTCTCCAGTCGTCTACGGCCCGTCCCGTGCGGCGTGCCATCCACGTGATGGCGCACCGCGGGCGGTGTAGCCTCGAGAGTTCCGCCTCGAATCGAGCGGTCTGCAGCTCAGACGTCAGCGATTTTACTCGAGGTAACGCCCCGTGAGGGTAGATTCGGGTGTTGAGCCGTGAGCCCGGCCCAAGTCTCTTCGGATTATCGGGTCTGACTGGGCAGGAGGAGGGGCTGGGATTGAGCCTGCTCGCCGGCGTCCTCGAGTCGAGCTTACGTCGCTGGCTACTGTAGTTGATCGGGTTGGCTTTCCAATCCAAACGCTCCCAGATCGATAATGTGCCCCTCTCGTTTTGAAGCGACCTCGTTAAAGCGTTCGAGGAAGCGC
>JBAUTP010000140.1:0-6200 GCA_049582265.1 Thermoplasmata archaeon | reverse complement strand
GTGTGTACCCCGAGAACAATGATAGTAGTGAGGCGGCTCGGAAGGTCGTCCTCATCTCGAATGACATGGGCTCGGAACATCTGTTCCGTGTGCTGGTCGCCGAGTACATTGCGGGGGCCAGCCTCCTCGAGGTACGAACCAACGGTCGAATGAATGCGAAGACGCGGGACATCGTTCGAAGTTTCGCGCAGCGCATGATCGGACCCGAGATCCTCGAAGAGACCGCCGAGGCGGTCGTGCTCCAGGACGTCGTGGGCGCCAATCCCCTTCCCATTCCTTCGGTGATCCGCCGGATGCACCAGATGGTCCATTCGATGCAGAACGATGCTATGACGGCGTTCGAGCACCAGGACGCATCGATCGCCAAGGATGTCGTCGAGCGTGATTGGGAGGTCGATCGCCTTCACTGGTTCGTTCAGAAGCAGGTGACGACCGCGCTCCGGGACGTCCGGACCCTTACCTCTCTCGGCCTCACGCTTCCCGAGTGCACGACCTATCTGCTGGCCGCACGCGTCTTGGAGCGGATCGCCGACCACGCGGTGCGCATCGCCGAAATGGTGTCGGTCCTCGGAAAGGAGTCCCCGCCGGCCAGCATCGTCGCTGAGCTGGGACGTCTCCATGCTGCCGCGGCCAAGACGCTCGATGATGCCGTCGACAGTTTGGAAAGCAAGGAGGTCGCCCGGGCCAACGCGGTCGTGGACACGGCCAAGGAGATCACCCGCGAGCGCGAGAAGATCCTTCGGGAGCTCGCGACGAAACGGGGCCGCGTCGCCGTGAGCCTCGCCTACGTGCTCGAAAGCCTGGAGCGGAGTGCGTTCTACGCAAGCGACCTCGCCGAGATCGCGATCAACCACGCCATTGCGGCCGTTCCCGAATCCCCGTCGACCGCGGCATGAGCACCCCGACCGCGCGTCCGACGTGGCTACCTACGTCACGGATCCGTTGCGTGCTACCGCGACGGGTCCCGCGGACGAGCCCGTGGCGACCAGGTGCACGAGCTCCGCCCACTCGGGAGCGGAGGCCACGCGAGGGTTTGCCCGAGCGCTGCTCGATTCCATCGCTCGCTGAACGATCTTGGGCAGGTCGGCCGCGACGCGGTCCCGACCGATACCGGCCGCCTCGAGCGTCGCCGGGATCCCGAGCGATCCCAAAAGTTCGCGAACGCGGCTCCCGAGACCCCCACGATAGGAACCGGGGGCCGACCCGATGACCGAAGCGATCTCGACATGACGGTCCCGCGCGACAGGGCCGTTGAAATCGATGATGTAGGGTAGCACGATCCCGACCAGTCGGCCGTGGGGCAGACCTGTCGTAGGATGTAACGCGTGAGCGAGCGCGTGAGCGTTCCCGGTCGAGGCGTTCGAGAACGCCAGCCCTGCCATTGTGGCGGCGTAGTGAACGTCGGCGCGCAGCTCGACATCGTCCCCACGACGGCTGAGCGCGGGAAGTCGGGTTACGGCAAGGTCCGTGGCCGCGTGGGCGAACGCGTCCGAGAAGGGATTGGCCCATTCCGAGGTCCATGCCTCGATCGCATGGGCGAGCAGGTCGGCCACGCCGTCCGCGGTCTGGGCGCGCGAAAGGGAGAGCGGCAGCTCGGGGTCAAGGAGAGCCCAGTCCGGAATAAGCTCGCGGGACGCCAATTCGATACAAGTCCCGTCCGAGCTCCAGAGATGCGCCTGCCAGGACGCCTCGCTGCCGCTTCCGCTGGTGGTCGGAACGGCCACGAAACGTGTCGCGGGCCTCAGCTCGAACTCGACGAGGGGCGTGAGGTGGGCGAGGTCCCACTCCGGGTGACGGCTGTTGACCCAGGCGGCCTTGGCGGAGTCGATCGTGCTCCCTCCGCCGACCGCGACGATCCAGTCCGGGTGGAAGGTGCGAAGCGCACCCCCCAATCGGGCGACCGAGCCAACCGTCGGTTCGATCTCCACATCCTGAGAATGTTCGATCGTGGCCCCGGTCTTTTCGACCTCCTCGGTGAGATGCCGTACGCGAGGGAGCCGCGCCACGGCGGGGTCGAGCACGAGGAAGACACGGTGCGCATCGAGCGCGCCCAGTTGTTCGATGGCCCCGGGGCCCCACGTGATACGGGGAGAGGTAAAAAAGCCGGTCACGGAGCTCGCCCTTCCCGGCACCCTTGACAGGCACCGGTGAGCGAGAAAGCGACACGGTCAACGCTCCAACCGTCGGGCCGTTGTTCGGCGAGCGTTTCCAAAAGCATCGAGTTGAGCGCGTCCAACGGGATGGGGGCGATTCGCCCGCACGAGCGGCAGACGATGTGCGCGTGCGGAGGTTCCTCGAGCGCGAGAGGAACGGGGCGACGAACCGGACGGGCGGGAGCCTTCGGTTGGGCTGACCGTGCCGGGCGTCGATGCCGTGAGCGAGAATGTGAAACGGTCACGGGTGTGGGATCTGGGAGTGTGCGACCCTCCGGACCTATTTGACGGGTCGCGGGCTTCCCGGCCGCGGAGGCGCGACTCGCGATGGATGGGGATGTGGTGGGGAGCCTTCCCTCGCGTCCAACCGTGGTGACGCTGGTCTTTGCCACATGGTGCCCTCATTGCACGCCGCTGTCGGAAGTGCGCGCGGAACAATTGGCGAAGGGACTTCGAGTTCCTCTTCATCGTCTCGACATCGATGACCGCGACCAGGAGAAACTCGCCGATGCGTTCGTCGAACGTTACGGTGACAATGACCCCGACTATCTCATCCCCCAGGTGTTCCTTACATGGAGCGATGGACACGTCGAACATCTGCTCACGGGGGACCCACGGTCGGTGGGGCACACACGGCAAGCGTGGGACCGCGTCTTGAGCGATCGCCTTTCCTTTACCACCCTCCCTGACTAAGATGGGGCCAGTGTTTTCAACTGGCGTCGATTCCTCCGCCGCCGGGAGACCGTTCGATGAAGGGTCCTAGCTCGGTGGCCCCGACAGAGGAGATCGTCGTCGCCGGCGAACGCTCCACGTTCTATCCGGTGGATGCGATACCGCGGGTCGACCGGAGCAAGTTGAGCCAACAACCCCTTACGACGCGAATCCTTTTAGAAAATGTCCTACGCCATTTTGATCCCAGTCGGACGTCGATCGATGAGGTTCGGAGGCTGGCCGAAGGGCGCCCCGACAAGTCCGAACGGGATCTCCCATTCTTCCCGAGCCGCGTTCTTCTTCAGGACTTTACGGGTGTGCCGGTCCTCGTCGACCTCACCGCGGTCCGCTCCGCGGCCGCCCAACGGGGCGTCGATGCCGCAGGGGTCAATCCCCGGATCCCCGTCGACCTCATCGTCGACCATTCGGTTCAGGTCGACAGCTTCGGCCAGCGCAATTCGATCCTGATCAATTTGGACCACGAGTACGACCGCAACTCCGAGCGCTATGCTCTCCTCCGGTGGGGCCAGGGAGCGTACGAGAACTTCAGCGTGGTACCTCCGGGAAACGGCATCTGCCATCAGGTGAATCTGGAGTATCTCTCGCGTGTCGTGGAACGTCGGGGATCCCCCGGACACGAGGTCGTGTTTCCCGACACGCTCATCGGAACCGATTCCCACACGACCATGGTGAACGGCCTCAGCGTTCTCGGGTGGGGCGTGGGCGGCATCGAAGCCGAAGCGGTCGTCCTGGGCGAGCCCTACTACCTTCCCTTCCCCGACGTGGTGGGCGTCCGTCTCGATGGAGCGATGCCCGAAGGCGCCACCGCGACGGACCTCGTCCTTACCGTGACTCGCGAACTACGCAAGAAAGGAGTCGTCGAAAAGTTCGTTGAATTCACCGGTCCCGGGATCACGAACTTGAGCGTACCCGATCGCGCGACGATCTCCAACATGTGCCCCGAGTATGGCGCGACCGCTGCGCTGTTCCCCATCGATGGGGCCACCCTCGCCTACCTTCGAGGAACCGGTCGGCCCGCCGAGCTCGTCGCGCGCGTGGAAGCCTACGCGCGTCGGCAGGGGTTCTGGTGGGAGGTGGGCGTGACGGAGCCTCACTTTGCGGATCACGTGAACATCGACCTCGATACTATCGTCCCGACGGTATCCGGCCCGAAGAACCCGGAGGAAGCAGTGGCGTTGAGCGAACTTCCTCGCGTGTTCGGTGCGGCACGCGAAAAGTACCGCAAACTTCACCCTCGCCCATCGATCCCAGCCGCTCCGTCCCCGACCATGGCGGTCGGCGGTAACGGGGGCGGAACGACGGTTCCCGATGGGGCCGCCGTCATCGCGGCCATCACGAGCTGCACCAACACCTCCAATCCGACCGTCATGGTCGGGGCGGGACTCATTGCACGCCGCGCGCGAGAACGTGGGATGCACCCCGCCCCCTACGTGAAGACTTCGTTGGCCCCCGGTTCCAAGGTCGTGACCGAGTATCTCCGGAGAGCGGACCTGATCCAGGAC
The DNA here is from genome assembly GCA_049582265.1 of Thermoplasmata archaeon. GTDB lineage: Archaea > Thermoplasmatota > Thermoplasmata > Lutacidiplasmatales > UBA184 > Lutacidiplasma. The sequence continues at coordinate 1,813 of JBAUTP010000140.1, read as the reverse complement.
CTGGACGCTCTCGGATTCGAGCTCGTGGGCTACGGCTGCACGACGTGCATCGGGAACAGCGGGCCCCTGTTGCCCGAAGCGGAGCGCGCCGTGCGCGAGGAAGACGCCTACGTCGCGGCGGTGCTGAGCGGCAATCGAAACTTCGAGGCACGGATCCACAACCAGGTACGCGCGAACTTCCTCGCCTCCCCGATGCTCGTCGTGGCATTCGCGTTGGCCGGTCGTGTGGACATCGACCTCACGCGAGAGCCAGTAGGGAAGGATTCCAAGGGGGCTCCGGTCTACCTACGCGACCTGTGGCCGAAGAACGAGGAGGTACGCCAGTTAGTCGAGCGAAGCCTGGACCCCTCGATCTTCGTGGAGAAGTACCGGTCGATCACCCAGGGGGATTTCCACTGGGAGTCCCTTGATGTCCCCGCGGGCCGCATTTACCCATGGCGCGGGTCATCGACCTATGTGCGCGACCCGCCGTACTTCGAGCTCGAGCGACCTCCGGTCGCCGCAACGCTCGTCCAGAACGGCCGAGCCCTCGCGATCCTAGGGGATGGTGTTTCGACGGACCACATTTCCCCGGCGGGAGAGATACCCGAGGATAGCCCGGCCGGCCAGTACCTGATCGCGAACGGCGTCCCCGTCGCCCAGTTCAACACCTACGGCACTCGGCGAGGCAACCATGAGGTCATGGTTCGCGGAACGTTCGGCAATGTCCGCCTGGCGAACCAATTGGTGGCGCCTCGTGAGGGCGGGTGGACGATGCACGTTCCATCGGGGAACACGATGACGATCTACGATGCGTCGCTCCGCTATCGCGACGAACGGGTCCCGCTCGTCGTGCTCGGCGGCTCCAATTACGGACAGGGTAGCTCCCGGGATTGGGCGGCGAAAGGCCCGCGATTGTTGGGGGTCCGTGCGGTGCTCGTAAAGAATTTCGAGAGGATCCACCGCAGTAACCTAGTCGGGATGGGCGTCCTACCCCTCGAATTCCAGCCCGGGGAAGGGACCAAGGAGCTTGGATTGACCGGTCGTGAGACCTTCACGATCGCGGTCCCTCAGAATGGACCGATCGTTCCGCGGGGCACGCTGGATGTCATGGCACGTGACGACTCAGGCTCGGAGCACCGCTTCACGGTGCGGTGCCGTATCAACTCCCCGGTCGAGCTTGACTACTATAGGGCCGGAGGACTCTTACCCTACGTGCTCGAGCGCCTAGTCGCATCGGCATCGAAAGTTACCTGATCGACGCGGAACCGAAGACAAGGGGGAAGGGGCATGCCACCACCCTCGTCATCGAAGGCAACGAGCGGACCGCGAACGACGCGCCATGTGCGAGGACGAACGGGCCGGCGAGCGACAAGGGGTTCGCCTGCGGCATTTCGTGGCCCGGTTTCCGAAGCGGTCATGACATGGCTCCTCGAAGACGACCAACCCTCGGCGCGCTATCTCGCCTTGACCGAGCTTCTCGGTCGGGCCGAGGATGACCCCGAGGTACGAGAAGCGAGGGCGAGGATCCCCGAAACGGGCTGGGCCGCGGACATCCTGGCCGAGCGGAACCCCGAGGGTTGGTGGGCCGACGAAAAGAGCCTCTACCTCCCCAAGTACCTCGCCACGAATTGGCAACTTCTCATGCTTTCGGACCTCGGACTAACGCGCGACGTCGCTCCCGTTGGGGCGTCCTGCGAACTTTGGATGCGACGCTTCGCGGCGAAGGACGGGGGTCTCGGTGGTAATTCGGGTGGCACCCCCCACCATTGTCTCGCCGGGAACATGGCGCGTGCCCTGATTCGCTTCGGCTACGCGGACGACTCCCGAGTAC
>JBAUTP010000139.1:0-1778 GCA_049582265.1 Thermoplasmata archaeon | reverse complement strand
GAAGGCGGCCGTCTCGTGGACGATCCAGGGCATTCCGAGAATGAGGGTCAGCAAGGCTCCCACCTCGAGCTGGACCACGACCGAGTCGCCGACCCCGACATTGAGGAGTTGGACGCCGGGCGGAAGCATCCACACGGTCATCGCTCGGAAGACCTGCGACGTGATGTTTCCGAACAGGTTGGGAACCGGATAGGCGAAGGGAAGGCGAAGTGGGCCAGAGCGTAGCGTGACCGGCTGAAGTTGGAAGGTGAGCAGGAATCCCAAGAGCGGGCCTAGTACCCAGAGGATCCGGACCAGCCGACGTCGTACTTCGCCTAGGATAACGAGAATCTTGGAGAGGTCGCCCATCCATCACCCGGAAGGTCCCTCCTGCCGTCTGGGTCGACCACTCCCTTCGTCGAACCTACCTCGATACTCTGCGTCGAACCCCACTGTCGCACCCGCCTCCTCTCGGCGGTCCGATTAGCGAGTGAGGTCCGGTGCCGGGTTCGAAGGGACGGGATGGTTCCCTTGCTCCGCAGCGATCTCGCGATCCACTTCCATTCGGCCGCGTTTGAACTCCCCCATGGAGCGGCCGAGGCTTCGGGCGAGGACGGGGATCTTGGTGGACCCGTAGAACAGAATCCCCGCGACCACGGCGATGATCAGCCAGTCGTCAATGGAATCGAACATACCCCTCTCGAGCTAACCACCGAAGGGGGGAGGATATGGCGTTCGTATGGGACGGTTCGACGCGTACGAACCGTCCGAACCCCGGCCTTATGAACGACCTACCGAGCCGCGAGCAGCACGCTCTCGTTGCCCACCGCCACCGCGCGGTCGAGGGCGACCTCGCTCAGCGCACAGATGCAGGCAGCCGCCCGCTGGAGCGTGACGGTCGCAGCGTAGGTACCGTTCCTACGTGCGGGCCCTTTGAGCAACCGGGCGGATTCACGAGCGTCACCGGTCAGTCGCAGCGTCTCCGCATAGCCGTCGCAGGCACCGCTGAGGTCGGGGTGCATGAGCGTATCGACGACGGCCTTGAGCGTCGTTTTGAACTCTGCGAGAAGCCGCTTCAGGTCGGCGCTCGAATCCTTGAGCTCGATGGGGTCGTGATTGAGCCCGAGCGTGAGCTCGGCGAGGATGTCCCCCACCTCCTCGAGCGTGTGCACCACAACGCGCCATTCGAGGAGCTGTCGTGGGTCGGGACTTCCGATCCTCCGAGCGAGGCTCCAATCACGGCTCGCGAGGAATTGCTGGCGCACCAAGAGAGCGAGGACCTTGTTGGTCTCCTCTTCCAAGGAAGCGAGTCGGCGGGAGCGATTGTGGCGGGAGAGGATCTCCTCCGCCTCTTCGACGAAGGCGACCAAGATCATCTTCATGCGCTGGACCAGTTGAGGAAGGCCGTACTTCGACGGGTCAATGAAGTTCTGAAGCAGGATCCGATTGGGTTCCTGAGCCACGATCGATACGCCCAGGAGTCCTCGGGCCGCCTGAAGCAGTTCCTCGACGCGCTCGGGCGCGAACGCTACTTCGGTTCGGATCTCGACCGCGTCGTGGCCCACTCGGTAGGCGCCTACCACGAGCCGTTCGAGAACGCCGGGCGTATCGAACGAATGCGCCTGGACGAGGTAGGTATTGGTCGCCGCCACGGAAGCTTCGCTGGGCGCCGGCTTGAGGTAGAGCGTGCCGTCATCGTTCTGGTCGAACACGATGAGATCCCCCGGTCGCAAGTTCATCGCCTCCGCCCACGGCTTGGGAAGAGTGACCGCGATCGACGAGTGTCCCGCCTTCAGTAC
>JBAUTP010000138.1:0-4105 GCA_049582265.1 Thermoplasmata archaeon | reverse complement strand
GGATGAAGTGCCCGTCGATCACGGGAAAAAGGCCTACGCGCCGTGCGTTTCGGTACCAAGGCGTGAGTCGTAGGTCACGCTGGATGTCGAGTAGCCCCTCTCTCACTACCTCTATCTCGGGTCCCGCCCCGGAGACGAGGATCAAAAGATCGATGTCGCTGTCGGCCGACCAGTCGCCCCGGGCCACTGAACCAAAGACGAGTATTCCTCGGATCATTGTCGAGAACTGATCGCGCAGCTTCTCGACGACCCATCGAATGATTGGGACGAAAGATGGGTGCGGAATCCGGTCAACGCGAATTTCGTCTCGCGTCTGCGACAGTGCGAGGAGCTCGGCCATCAACTGGCCGGCCCGCTCGCCCACCGGAGTGAGTCGATACTCGCGGCCATTCTGAGCTATCCATCCCAACGCGTTGAGTTCGTGAAGTTTCAGCGAGAGAGTTCTTGGATTCGAGAGCGTTGTTCGCAGTGCGGTAAAGTGGAGTGGACCGAGTGAGAGAGCCGAGAGGACTGAAGCGATTTTGCGGTCCCACACGTTCACGATAATATACTATTGCTATATGAGAGTATACCTCCCGATTCCGATACACTCAAAGGTGCACGCCCTCCGAAGCATGAAAGTGGGTTGGACCACATTCGTACCTACACCGTTGCCAGCTCCGAGCCGTGGCTTCGATCTTCTAGTACGTCTCAACTACTAGGCCCGGTACACAGGAGAAGTCGGCGTCTCGAGTTACCAATGTCGCTCGGTGAACTCGGACAATGCCCGCGATTAAGCAATCAAGCAACGGGACTTCCCTTCCTCGTTCACCACATTCGGCCGCGATCAATCCGGAGAGATGGGCCGCCGGGGCATCGAGCGGCAGTACTTCGAGTTGACCCAAGAATTCCTCGGTTCGCCGGGCCTCCCGTCGTCCGGACAGCTGAGCGCCACGAACGACCTCAGCGACACAGGGTGACGGAATGGCGATAATCTCGCCGGTTCCATCGAACTCAGCAGCTTTGGAGACCGCGACGGGTACCGACCGCAGTAGGTCGATGACGAAGCTGGAGTCGAGTGCTCTCACCGACTACTTCCACTGATCAAGGAGGCGCTTTTGGCGGTCCGAATCCAGTCGGCGACTCTCGCGCCGCCACTTCTCGAATTCTTTCATTTTCGCCGCAGGAACATCCTTCCATATCCCAGCGAAGTCGGTAAGAGGGCGTCGAGGGCGTACGGTCCGTTTGACGACCTGACTGAACGTTTCTCCTGGTTTTTTTGCCCTGGCCAGAATGTCATACGCCTCGGCGTCTAACGCTATGGTCTTCCCAGACATTGTGTCGAACTACTGTGCTTGACACATTTATCTCTTGTGTTACCGATAACGCCGAACACGAAGGTCAGTTCTGCGTCAGACCAAAGTCGGGGTCACGGGACGGAGTGTTCCCTCGAGGATAACATCGATCGAAGCGTTAACGAGGGCCAACCACTCTTACACCGCCTATCTGGTCGGGCGACGGGGCTGTTCACTGACTGTCACTTGATACCCGCCGAGGGAATAAGGATCTCACGTTCGACGAATTCCCGAAACGCCGGGTCCACCCAAGCGTACATTTGAGCATCCTTCCAGTACCTTCCCAGCCTGCCGTTCTGAAAAGCGTTCTTCGTCCACTGGAGCCACCCTTGCCAATCGTTGTCTCCGAGGATCCCGCGCTGACGCATATGGAAACAGTGCGCGCAGAAGAACATCACATAATAGGCGAATGCACCTTCGGGCCCGAACGCATTCGCCGATCCGGCCGCGGGAAGTTCATCGTTAAGGATATGGACGAGGTCGGGCTTCTCGAGGAAAATCTCCCCCATCCGATGGAGCTTCTCGTCCAGGTCGTTGAGTACTCGCGCCTCAAGATCGGAGGAAAGTGCTTGAATCTGACGACGCGAAAAGTAGACCGCAATGATGATGGCGATGATGATTGCAACTGTCTGAACCAGCGTGAGGAGCTCGGGGAAACCGATGGCTGTCATGGCACCCCAAGGGCGAAGTTGCTTCATCAAGGTTGACCTGGGGTCGCTTTGTTCACGTGATCCACACAAGTGGGCCCACTCCATCGATCCGCATCGACCGCCTCAGGTACCACGAAGAGCCCGATCCCACATTCTGGTCTGGTTTTACCCCCTGAGTCGAGTTCAACGCTGCGGGGCCTTCCGCTCAGGTCTACGAATTGGTCACCGCAAAGCCACAGTCCTCGATCGTGGTGGACGATCGTTTCACGGAGTCCACATTCGGGTTCCATCGATGCGTTCGACCGAGCGTTCAGCGGATCCATTCGGCGAGGGTCCTGCGACTGGCTGTCGAGTCTGGGCGGCCAATCGGCTCAAAACTCGTAGACTTTCGACCGATGCCCGAACCGCGTGAAGGTAACCCTGTCCGCGTCCAGCTCATAGACTCCTCGGTAGTCGCCAACACGGAGGCGCCAGGCCCCGCGGCCACCACGGAGGGGTGAAATGTCAAGCCCTGGACGTGCACGACGGGAGTTCTCATCTAGCAGATCGAAGCCGCGATTAAATCGCTGCTGGATTTGGCGGGGAAGGCGCGCCAACTCACGTATGGCGCTCGCGGTAAAGAGAATCTCACTCACAGCTCAGAGCTTCAGGCGGCGCCTCACCTCGGAGAGGGGGAGTCGCACTTCCTCGTGGAGTCGGCGGTAATGCTCTCTCCAAAATCGAGGAGGTGGGACCTCTTCCATGAGTTCATTCAACACGTCGTCGTAGGTGACACCCCCCACTTTGTAGCTCTTGAGTTTCCGCAACGTTTCGGGGCGTACTGGCACTGTCGTTGCCGCGGCGGGCATTCCATGATAGCAATGGCCACCATGGTCATAACGCTTTTCGTTGCGGAGTTCGTTTTTCTTCGTCGGGGCCATGTGAGAAGGGGGGACTGTAGACGGGCCATTCCTGTTGGGGACGGCCTCACCCCCGTTCCATAGCGTTGAGGTGCGGATCAGAAAAGCGGGTCTAACATCCCCTGGACCCACCATGTCCCGCTCATCGGCCCTCACCACGTCTCAGAGCGACTTGTTCAGCTCCCAACTTCAGCGGGCAGGTAACGCGCCAATGAGGAAAGTGCAACTGAGCATAACTCCCGGCTAGGGACCCTAGCGACTATGGATTCTGTCGAACAGCGAACTGGACGGCCGGCTTGGCCGAGGTGCGCGAAGCGCGGCGTTCGGGGTCGGACGATGCACCCGCATACGGGTCCATGTGCCGTAGGTTTTAGATACTGAAGCGCATGCCCGAGCTTGCCTTCGGGCAAAGAATCGGGCACTGGAGAAACGCGATGACCGGACAAGTTTCGAAAACTCGATACGAGGCAATGAAGCGTTGGAACGAGCGGTGGGAAATCCCGATTCTGGCGGTGGCGATTCTCTCTCTTCTTCTTCTTGCAAGCATAGGACTTGCGGGAGTCGCTGCCGGGAAATCTGACTTGTCGAGAGGTGCGGCGACGCTGCTTTCGCCCGGAGCCTCTTCGATAATGGACGCTCGCTCGCCGCCTCGCGGGACCTACACTCAATTGTGCGGAGGGCTAGCATACCCGGATGGGATTTACCAGATCAATAGTTCGGCCGCGTACGTCGTTAGTGCCTACACTCTGTACGTGTGCGGGGGAGGGTCAGCCGTGTCCATTGCCTCGGCGCCCGCTGGTTACACCGAGGACGACCTGGGCCTCTCTGGGGCCCGCGTGGGCACAACGCTCAATCTGCTGATCCTTTCCCCAAGTAGTGTAGGGTGGGTCTGCTACGGTGCTTCCCCCTCCGGCTGTGCTTCCACCTCTGGATTCTCCTTGCCTTCGGCGTTCTGCGCGAGTACACCCTCCGGTTTCTGCAGACCGGCCGGCGTCGTCCTAGGAGCCAAGCTCACGTTCACGTACGTCGATTCAATGAACGCGGAGATGGTCACTTGTCTTCCCACCCATAGTGTCGCAATCGCCGGTCGATGTGTACTTGATGCAGCCAGTTCCGCGCTCGCCGGGCACTACCCGCTGGGTGTCGCCCGTTTCTTTGGCGAGTACTACGTAGTTGATGGCGGCTGCGATGGGGACATCTGGGTCGGCACACAGTCCGGAAT
>JBAUTP010000137.1:0-2296 GCA_049582265.1 Thermoplasmata archaeon | reverse complement strand
GGGCGCCGGCAGACCCTACCATGACGCCCTGGACGTCGCTGTCGAGACAGCGAGCGTCGTCGTCGAGGCGTGCTGGGACGCGGACCTACGGACCGGTCTTCTCCTCTTCGCTGACGGTCCGCGACGCTACGTTCCTCCGGGTCGCGGGCCGGACCATCAATTCACGCTCACCCGTGCGCTCACGACCGCCCAGCTGGACCCGGCCCCGTTCCAGCTGGACGCGGCGCTCGCGTACCTCCTGGGTCGGCTCACGCGCTCCACCAATATCCTGGGGTTCACCGCTCTGGGAGGGGACATCGGCCGTTCGGCCGAGGTGATCGGATGGCTTCGAGCGAAGGGCACGCGAGCCTACCTCTTCACTCCGGATTCATCCCAGATGTACCCTCCCCTTCCTCGGCCGCTCGACGAGAGGATCCTGCGCGCGGTACTGGACCCCGAGGCGCGCCGGGCCGATCGTGACCTTGCCCGAGTGCGCCAAGCCGGGATCCCCGTCGCGACCTACGGGCGGGAGGGCGCGCTCGACCAGGTCGGGTTCCTCCTTTCGCGTTTTGGCGCCGGGAGGGCGGCCTACTGATGGACCGGACGGCCGTCGGGGTCCTGGCTCTGGCACCTGCCGCCTATGCCGCGACCGCTCTCCTTCCCCGGTTCCCGGGCGGCGATGTCGCCGTCTATGTCGGCGCCGGCATAACGATCCTCGCGGCACTCTTCACCGCGACGAACCACGAGGCGATCGAGGAGCTGGGAGCGCTCCTCCTCGTCATCATGGCCTCGCTCATCGTCGTCGGGCTGTTCGAAATCAGTGTCTGGGGCCCGGTGAGCGCCGACCTCTCGAGCGGTGCCTTGGTGGGGATCCCGTTCCTGACCGCGGGCTACGTTCTTCGTCCGAAGGAAACCGCACTCAATCGGATCGTCGCTCTCCAGCTCACGGTCCTCTTCACGCTTGGCCTCTTGGTGGCGGCCGCCTCCTTGGAGAGCGCCGGTGCTGCTTTCTCCGGCCCTAGCTTCGCCTCCTCCTTCGTCTCCGCGAACGAAGCCCAGTTGGGCGGGATCGCGAACATCATTCAAGGTCTGCCGCACGGGGGGCTCCCACTGAGCTCGCCCGGGGACGCGGGATTCCTCATCACGAGCACGGTCGCCTTCATCGGTCTCCTCGTGCTGCTGGTCCGCCCCCAGACCGGTGTGGAAGTCGAGCTTCCACTGACCGAGGACGACCCCCGACCGGTCCCGATACTATCCGAAGACGCACTGCCCTCCCTGCATTGGACCCAACGGGAGCTGATGCTCCGGCGATCCGTGAACCGCGCCCCTCCGGGTCGATGGCCACCCGGGTTCGGCCCGATCCTCGCCGCGGCAGTGATCGCATGCGCGGTCCTGGGGGTGGCCGACCTAGCGCCGAACTCCGTTCTGCTCGTCGTCGTGCTGGGTCTCCTGGTTCTTCTGACCGTCCTTGGCCTGGTCCTCAAAGGCCTCTTCGAAGGGTCGATGGAGCCTATCAGTGCGCGGGCGGACCCCTGGGACACGCCTAGCGGCCCGTCACGTCCAGCTGGTCGCGAGCCAACGTCCGAGGCCGCGACCTCACCCCGCTAACGGAACGGCGCGACGTTCACGATCCATCCGGAGGTGGCGGCACGGGAGGCGATTTCGCCACCGTCGGACGTCGCGGGGTCGAAGGGACCCTGAGGATGAGTAGATAGACCACGCTTGCGACGGCCGCCACGAGAGGGACCAGAAGAAGCGCCCATAGGGGTAGTCCCGAGCCTTGGAAGAACGCGAGACCCTCCCCGCCGGATAGCGTGGGCACCGTCATGTTGGCGGGCGGAGCGGGAAAGAGGCGGATCACATAGCGAGCGTTGTACTCGCCTGCGACGAAGGTAGCGGGTGTCTGATTGGTGAAGTATCCGGCAGCCGATCCGGTAACCTGGTACGTACCCGGGACGATGTCGCTGTCGTTCCACCATCCCTCGACGTTCGTCGTCCCCGAACCGGCCCCAGGGAGGGAGACCTGCGCTCCTCCGAGGGGGACACCGTGCGTCCCGTTGACCACGAAGAAGTGAATGTCGGCGTTACTGATCGAGTTCAACGTAAGTGTCGCGTTGAAGCGCTCGCTGGGACCGAGCCGAATGGGCGTGGGATAGGTACCGTTCGAATATCCGCTCGCCGAGGCCGAAAGGTTGTACGTTCCTGACAATAGGGCTACCACCACCTCGCCCGAGCCATTCGTGTCCGCCTTCATCAGGAACGGACCGGTCGGAAGGTTCCCATCGCTCTCAACGAGGGCCGTTGCGTTGCCGATGGC
>JBAUTP010000136.1:0-11047 GCA_049582265.1 Thermoplasmata archaeon | reverse complement strand
GAACACGTTGGCGAGGTACGGATTCTGAGGCGGGCTGTAGGCCGTGATCGCCGTCTCGAAGAGATTGTTGTAGATCGTGTTCCCCGAGCTGAAGACGCCCAGGCTCCCCACCGCCGGCGGCCCCGAGTAGGTCGTATTGAACGTCTCGACCTGATAGAGCGACGACCCGTCCGGGCCGAAGACGATCCCGCTCGTTGCGAAGACATCGCCGAACACCGTGTTTTCCTCCCGGGTCCGGTTCCCGTTTGGATTGACGATGACCATGGCGCTTCCCATGCTCGAGAAGTGGTCGTACGCTACCAGCATGTGGGTGTCGTTCGAAAGGAACAACGACGCCATCAGGAATCCCGTGAGTGTCGCGGGGAACCACCCGGAGATCTGGCTCGCCCCAAGGATGGAAATGTTGGAGGAGTCGTAGATCTCGATCGGCAAGTAGTTGAAGCTCGGTACGGAAAGGCCCCAAAAGTCGACCAGGACCTCCATGGCCTCGGGAGACTGCCGGATGTAGAGGCTCGGAAGATCCCGAAGGATGACATGGGCGGTCACACCGCTCAGCAGTACTCCCGGATAGTACGGCTCCGTGTAGTCTTCATAGAGAGAGAACAACGAGCTGATCGGTTGGTGCTGCACGTAGCTAAGGATGTACGGGTTCGCTGCGCTGCCGTCTCCACTTTGCGCGATGCTGGCCACGCCGGAATTTCCATAGGCAATGAGGGGAACATACAGCCCCTCGGCATCGTTCCGCGTGAGCTGGAGGGTGTTGACTGCGCCGGGGGCGATAGATTTCGTCAGCGGGACGTAATCATTCGCCAACCCTTCCACTTCGAACGTTTGACCCGGGCCGGTCGGCAGCCAGAACGTGGTTCGGTAGCTCCCGCTAATGTCCCAAGCCGCCAGACTCTCGTTGAATGCGGCTCCACTGCCCTTCCCTCGAGGCGAGACCCATACGAACGTCGAGATAGGCCCTGCGGATACGCTGAATGCCTTTTCTTGAATGCCGGGCGGCGTGGCATTCCAGAGCCCATAGACGTACTCCGGCCCGTTCGTCAAGTAGGCGATGCCGTTCTGCGCACTCGAGGCAGTGTAGTGAGCATCGACCCCCTCCATCGTCTCGCCGGTATCTTCCGTGGTCGTGAACGCGGCCGGAACGGCGGAGTAGTGGGCGGTCGCGCCGTTGAGATACTGCAGCTGGGCAGATCCCTCCAACGTTCGTGTGATCCCTCCGAACCCATCGCTGCCCCCGCAGATCGCGATTTCAGCATCGTTCGGCAGACCGAGGTTGGAGGGCTGACTACCGCTGATGAGGAAGGATGCCGCGGGGGCCTTGTAGCCCTTGGGCATCCCCGCCGTCGAGTTGAAAATGATCCAGTCGAACGACCCGTCGCTGATCGAACGGCCGAGATTCTGTTTCCCAAGCAGGATATCGTGCGCCGAGTTTAGGGAGTAGTTGAAAAAGAGGGCATTTCGGCCTGCAATGTTCGTCGCGTTCAGATAGAAACTGATCGTGAACGGCGGTCGAAGGGTGAATGCCGGAGGGTGGGAGGGGACGGCGTGGACATAGGTCCCCGTGAAGATGAATCCGCCGGGAGAATGCTGATAGATATCGTTCGGGAAGAGTTGGAAGGGTGCGCCGGTGAAATTCCAAGCGTCCGTGGCCAATTGCATCTGGTCGCCGTCGACGGAATAGAAGATGACGTTCTGTGCCCAGATCTGATAGATCGATTTGCCGAAAAAAGTGGCGTTGTTGAGAATCGCGTTCAGCTGGAGCGTGATGCTGCTGGACGCGTTGTTTTCAATGGGCAAGAGAGTGATGTTGTTGATCGTGACCGTTCCATCCAAGGACGTCGTACGGTACGAATACGGTACGAGCACACCGTGAGAGTTCACCTTGAGGCCCAGGTCATTCACTCCAATCGAGGTAGGCCCTGGCTGGATACCCCCTTGGGCGAGGTTCGAGGGTACCACGGCGGCTCCCTCACGAACATCGGCGTAGGCAAGGTTCGGGACCAAGAAATCCCCCCGAGGAAGGCTGCTCGTTTCGAAGTCCGCACGTACCCGGTTTTGGAGCAGCGCCTCATCGTTGCTGGGGATCGCGGTCTTGAGAGGCATCGGTGCCGCCGACGTGACTGGCGGGGCGTTGCTTGTCGCACTCGATGGAACGGAGGTTACTCCGGAGCTGACCCCCGTTAGGATCATCGAGGCAACAAACACGACCGCCAGGCCGACCAGGACGAGCCGAGGGGCTCCCTTCCCGTTCATCGGACAGTCGCCATGACGCGGGAGGGCGGAAGTGCGTGTCGTATATCAGTCTAGGGATTCAGGTCCTCGGCCGGGCTAGACGGGGGCAGACCAACCCACTTCATCGGCGTCGCGACGTACGCTCAACGAGCCCTTCTCGCCTCCACACCATCCACCCGCGCCGCCTCACGGACCAGAGCAGCGAAGGCCCGAGACTTGGCCTCCTTCTCCGTTCGCACTTTGACGTGTCGAAGGTTCTTCCCGGTCCCTTCCAGCAGATGTGCGGGATCGCCGAGCGAGCCTCCTCTCCAGAACTCGACACCGACGTGGTGTGTGAACGCGCCGATGCAGCAGACGAGGTCGGTGCCTGCGTACCAGTCATTCTCCCACTTTCGGCGCACACGGAGGTCAGGCGCCGCCTTCCGCACGACCGCATGTAGAACATTCTCGATCGTTTCGAGGTTCGGGACAGCTTCGCCTTTCGCTCGTCCGATGGTTTTTCGCGGCATCGTGAGTCAGCCGATCATGGCGCTCTCCGGCATAATGCTCCGAAGGACCGACACTTCGCGCGGTTTGGACGCAAACTTTCCGTCGATGCTACCCGCCTTTGATGCTAGCTCTCGATCTGCTCACACGAGACGACTCTCGAACCTGCCGCCGAGATGCCGTCGCCGCTTCGTTCTCAATTTCGCCGTTAAATCAGCCATACGCACGGAATATTATGAACCATCCGTGGAAACAGCCACATTCCAATCACTAAATTGGATAACTGACTAATCTCGGGTTCCGACCCATCAAATAGCACCGGCGGTCTCTTACGTTCGAGGTCTCGATGGTCGCGAAGTCAGTCGCCGCAGAGTTCGATAACGAGTCGAGCGTTCCCCCCGTTGGCGACCGAGGTTCCTCCGACGTTCCTGCCATGCCAGAGATTCGGGGTGCCGTCTACATCGACGGAAGCTTCTACCCGCCGTCCGAGGGCCGGATCTCGGTCTTTGACCACGGGCTCCTCTACGGTGACGGAGTTTTCGAAGGGATCCGATTCTTCCGTGGTCGGATCTTCAAGCTGGAGCAGCACGTCGACCGGATGTTCCGTTCCGCCGCGGGCATCAACCTGGTCCCACCTCTCTCCCCCTCGGAGGCGTCAACGGTAATCCTGGAAACCGCGGGCAGGAGCGGGCTCCGAGAGGGTTACCTTCGTCCGATCATCACCCGTGGAGTAGGCGATGTGGGGTTGGACCCCCGCTCAGCGAAGCGACCCAGTTTCATCGTCATCTGCATGATGATCAAACCCTACGCGGGGAAGGCCGAAACGGGGATCCGCCTCGTCGTGTCGTCCTACCGACGAACTCCGGCTCTCTGCCTCAATCCCAACATCAAGTCGCTCAACTATCTCAACAACGTTCTCGCGAAGAGCGAGGCCAATGCCCGGGGCGCGGACGATGCCGTGCTGCTTGATCTGGACGGCTACGTCACCGAAGCCACGGGCGAAAACCTCTTTGTGGTCCGCCAGGGCGTCCTCTATGCCCCTCCGACGGCCAGCAATCTGGAGGGTGTCACGCGTGAGACGATCATCGAGCTCGCCTCCGGTCATGTCCCATTCCGCGAGGAACGCTTCGCGTTGGATTTTCTGGAAGAAGCCGATGAAGTGTTCCTCACTGGAACCGCGGCAGGGGTGCTACCGGTCATTGCGATCGAAGGTAAATCGGTGGGCGAGGGCCGCCCGGGCCCCATCACCCGGGAGCTTCAACGTAGGTACACGGAACGGGTGGAGTCAGAAGGGACCCCAATTCCGTACGATACAACGGCGATCCAGTGATACGAGGTCGAGGTTCGGTCCAACGGCACACGCGCGCGAGTGGGCCTTTTCGAACGGCGGCTCAGCGGGCCTGCCCGTGAACGGTTAGCGCATTGATGAAGGCCGACGCCGTGTGGCCGGGGGCCCTGACTACGACTGCCGCTGACCGCGATTGCCCCATCGGTACTGTCGTTGGGCCGGCCCCTGGGAACGACCTTCACGGAAGCGCCGGGGTTCCCGGGGGCTACGGCCACGGGGTTCCGACGGCTGTCCGCGGTAGCGGGGCGGTCCGCTCACCTCGCGCGGAGCGGTATAGTCGAATCCTGGGATCGTCGAACGGGGAACGCGAATGCCGATCAAGCGCTCGACCTGGGCAAAATCGGACTCTTCCTCCGGCGACACGAGGGTGAAGGCATCTCCTCGGCGCTTCGCTCGTGCCGTGCGCCCGACCCGGTGGATATAGATCTCCGGTTCGTGCGGCACGTCGAAATTGACGACGTGGCTCACTCCCTCCACATCGACGCCTCGAGCGGCGATGTCGGTAGCGACCAGGACTCGGTCCGTGCCGCGCCGGAAACCTTCGAGCGCCCGGATCCGTTGGCTCTGGCTTCGGTCCCCGTGGATGACCGCCACACTGATGCCACGACGGACGAATTGACGGACCAGATTGTCGGCACGCCGCTTGGTCCGGACGAAGACCAGCGTGCTCGTCATTGTCTCGTCTTTCAGGAGTTCCGCGAGGAGGTCCGCCTTTCGATGACCTGGGACGGGTAGGGCGAGGTGCGAAACGCCTACCGCAGCGACGGTCCGTTCCTCGACCTGAACCAGGCGAGGGTCATGGAGGAACTCGCGCGCGAGACGGACGACCTCCGCGGGCATCGTGGCCGAGAAGAGCATTGTCTGCCGCTCGCGCGGCAACCGCTCCAGGATCTTCCGTACGTCGGGAAGGAATCCCATGTCGAGCATCCGGTCCGCCTCGTCCAGCACGAGCACCTTGATGGATCGGAAATCGACGTAACCTCGTCGGAGATGGTCGAGGAGCCGACCCGGCGTGGCAATGATGATCTCGGCGCCTCCGCGAAGTGCACGCTCCTGGTCACCCATCCCGACCCCACCGTAGACGGCAGCTCCGCGGAGCCGCGTGTGGCGGGCCAGTTTCTTCAGAAATCCTTCCGCCTGGAGCGCTAGCTCTCGGGTAGGGGTGAGCACAAGGGCATGAATGCGGCCGGTCGGCTGGTCGAGCAGTCGCTCGAGGATCGGAAGCAAAAAAGCCGCGGTCTTTCCCGTACCGGTCTGGGCCGTGCCGATCACATCGCGGCCAAGGACCGCATCGGGTATCGTACCCTTCTGGATCGGGGTGGGCTCACGATAGCCCATCTCCCGTACTCCTTGGCGGAGCTGGGGGTGGAGAGGAAGATCCTCAAAGGTCGTCGCTGGGGCGTTCGCTCGGCGTTGAAGGGCGGGCTCGGATTGATTCATGCGCTGCTCGGGCGGGTCCGTGATCGGAAAACTTCCTTGGGCACCGATGGTCGAGACCGCAGGCGCTGGGTCGAAATCCGTCAGTTCCTAAGTACCGAGCGTCCTTTAAGGCGTTGGCGGGCCCTCTCTCCGAGGCGCCTCCACGAAAAATGCGGCGTCGGAATCCCCTTCTTGGTCGGCCGGCGTTGACCATAAGCGGAGCCCTGCGATCCGCCGTACGTCTTCTGGTGCGGAGGTAACAACACCGTGACAGACCCACGTCGCGCCACCCACGGACCCCATCCCCGAAGACCCAGCTCTGCGTTGCTCGGAAGGCTGTGACGAGATACTCCAATCTCGCACCAAGGAGCAAGGGATTCAACCTGACGCGATGGCCGTGGTCGAGGGCGACTTCGCAACAGCGGGAGGCACGGCGTCCCCGCGATGGCCGCGTGCACGCGCGCCGCGGAGGCCCACCTTGCGAGGAAGGAGGGCGATCTGCTCCTCTTCATCCTCACCCGTTCGGTGAGCCTGGCGCCGCACTCCTTCCCAAGGGCACTTCTGGACCGAACGGGCGCCCGTATGAGCTAGGGGAACGGCGAGCGCGCGAGGTTCGGGACACACCCGGGGCTCTCGCGTCGTGAACGATCCTAGCGCCTGAGACTCGAGCCTCTGCTCACCCGTATCTCGATAACCCATGAGAGCTTGGCGTCGGCGGGGGAGCCAATGGTGGGGTCTCACGAACGGGTAGTCATGGTCGCGGGCGTAGGGACGGGGCTCGGGACGGCGATCGTCAGCCTGCTGGGGAAAAGCGGCGTCGCGACCGCGGGGATGGCGCGTGGCCGGAAGGCACTCGATACCCTCGCGGCCGCATGCGCGGACCAGCAACGCGCCTTTGAGCCGATCGAAGGCGACCTTCGCAAGCGCGAGGATGTCGAGCGAGCAGTCCGGACGACGCTGGCCCGCTTCCATCATATCGACGGCGTCGTGATCAGCGCCGGACATTGGATCCAGGGAGATGCTCTTCTCCACAAGATCTCGGATGAGGCGTGGAAGAGCGGCCTCGTCGATAATCTCGACCCGGTGTTCCTACTCGTCCGAGCGGCTGTCCCGCACTTCATGGAACGTAGGGCGGGGTCCTTTGTCCTCGTGTCCGCGGCTACGCCGGTGCGTTACGCGGGCGTCGCTTCCTACTGCGTCGCCAAGGGTGGCCTTCTCGACCTTACCTTCAAGCTGGCGAAGGACTACCGGCCGTACGGCATCCGGGTGAACGCGGTACTGCCCGGCAACATGGCGCGCGATCTCGACCCCTCCCACATTCCTCCGAGCGAAGGACCAATCCGACTGACGACCGACACAGCCACGAGCCCGTGGGAAGTAGCCCGAGCGGTCGTGCACTTGCTGTCCGACGAGTGTCGGTGGGTCACCGGGGCAGCCCTGACGGTGGACGGAGGCCAATCGACCGGGGGGGACGAACCGACCTCCTAGCGTCATCTTGCGGTCTGCGATCGGACCCTCGCAGGCACGATGAATGAGGCGAAGTCGCGCCAAAGGACTCACGCGCACGACATAGAGCGATGGGTCCCACGCATCCGTAACTGGCTCTTCGGACATGGCACTAGGAGCGCGCGGCAGGTCGCCGTGTTGGGCTCGCTCACATTCGCACCCGATCCTGAGAATATGGGCAGGAATCCTCCGTGGAAGGGACGTCTGAGCGTTCGGCGTCGACCTACGCATGTACGCAGATTTTGCGCCCGCCCGAAAAATCGGCGGTCGGAGTGTTTATGAGGCTCCGGGATGTGTGCGGCGCACCATGACTTACTTCGGCAAAAGTTTGCTGGCACTCGTTGTGCTAGCAGCAGCGGTAATGGTGTTGCCCGCGGCGAGTGCGGCCCCCGTCAACGCTGCGTCTGGAGGCATGCCCACTCATGTAGTGGCTCTTCCAGGTGCGGTGGCAACGTCGGCTCCAACGAAAGCAGCGTCCACGAATTCGGCTGTCGGGAATTCTCTCGAGAACCGAGTCCTGTCGACTCTCAAATCCGCCCACGCTCCGATGAATGAAGTGTTCCTTCCGAATTTTAACTCAAAGATTGCGATGGTGAATGGCCATGTATCCCCGCTCTACGCCACCAGCCCGGCTCCCATGGGTCTCGGAGACTTTGGGATCCAGGAGAAGAATGGTGTCAACGTCGGGACCATCTCCTACACCAGCAGCGTCAAGGCGGCCCTCACACTGAACTCGATCAACCCGATCTACCTCGCTGCGGCAGGGCCCGACCAATTCACGATCCAGGAGAACACGGTTCTCACCCACGTGGACGTGTTCGGGTCGACGGACACGGACTACTGGATCCAGAATGTTCCAGTCTACTACGCGAGCACCCACACGCTCGTTTTCGAGGACAACATCTGGAACTTCTCAAACCCGAACACCTACTTCCCGCCGAACGGGATCTACGCGCACGGACCAGCCAGCTTCTTCATCGATGACGAGGTCTACATTGGCGTAGGAACGGTCGCTTACAATGTCGCTCCGCCGTTCACCATCACGACCTACAACAACGCGACGGTGTACAATGATCGACCGACCGTCTTCTTCAACTACACGTTGACCAAGGGTACGACCTCCGTCTCGGGCTCCTACGATTTTGCCGAATTCAACTCGACCGGGGGCAAGAAGGCGACACACCCAGCACCCGAGCCGACGTACCAGATCAACGGGAAAGCCCCTAACCCGACCGGGTTCCTGCTCAACGACGCCGAGATCATGCTGGGTGGACCCGGCGGAGGCTCTCAAACGAACATCTTCAACATCGGCGGTTCGTTCGGACTGTGGACGCTCCCTAACGGAACCAAATCGTATCAGGACGTTCCGGCTGCCTACGACTTCGGGACCGATACCGGGGAAACATCCTCAGGGATCGCGGAATGGTCGAGCGGGGGCGCGAACCCCGTCGCGGACATAGCCACGGGCCCCTCCCTCCTCTATCCCCTGTGGGGGATCGCTGGATCCGTTCCTTCGGGAGCGGTGGCGCAGACACTCCGGATCACCCCCTCGAACGCGTTCGTCTTCGTCGCTCCGGGCTCGTCCTTCAACCCGAATGCGGCCGCGTGGGCTCCGGGTACGACCTCGGGAAAGGTCACCTACTGGCTGCCCCCCGGGACCTACTCGTATGACATCATGCTGAGCGAGTACAAGCCGGTCATGCTGGCCATCACGGGAACGAACGGCGTACGACCCGTGACGCTCACGCTGGACACAGCCCTCGGAGTCTACACCCCGTTGTGGGCCTTGAGCAACAGCCAGCTTGCGGGGATCTCTCAGTCGGGGGCCGGAACCGTGAGTCACCCCTACGTTCTCTACAACAACCAGGTGGGCCCCATCAACTCTCTGTTCGGTGAGTTCAACGACTATCTCTTCCCGAGCTTCCCTGGAATCTTGCTCGTGGGTACGACGGCGTACGTCGCGGTCGTGGACGCTCCGTCGTTCTTCTTTACCTACGGGATCCAACCGGAACTGGCCGCGGTCGTTCATTACGGCCTGCCGCTCGAGAACTACCTCGAGTACAACTTCTACCTGGCCTCGCACGTCTCGGTCGTCAACACCCCCCTCATCACGGGCTGGATCTTCGCGGACGATGTGGGATTCACGGAGGCGAGCGTGGTGTTCTGGGACTCGAGCGACAACCTGGTCGCCGGCAATACCTTCCAGGTGATGAGCCAGGGGCTGATGCTGTTCGGCGGAACGAACAACGTAGTTTGGGGCAACGTCTTCGCTCCGATCGCCGTCGCAGCCGCGGACCCGGGTGCGGTGGGTCTCTACGGGGATCAGTTCGGTCTGACGCTCTGGGAGTCGGGCGACCTCATCTACAACAACGCATGGTTGACGCCGGTCACGGCATACACCCCGACGGTGAACATCTACAATGGCTTCCCGGCGCTCTACAAGGACGTTTGGAACGTCCATAAGCAGCCGTCCACCGATAAGATGACCGTCAACGGCTGGATCCTGACCGGGAGCATCCTGGGATTGAGCTGGGAGGGCGGCAACTTCTGGGTCAACTACGGGACGTCGACCGACCCCTATGGCGTCCTTCCGTACAACAACGGTGGCGCTATCACCTACCACGGGGACTACGCGCCGTTGGTCTCGGCGAAGCTTTACTACGTGCTCTTTACGGAGACCGGACTCGCGAAGGGGAAGCTGTGGTCGATTACGTTGGACGGTGTCACCGTTGCTTCGACCAGCTCGTCGCTCCACTTCTTCGACCCGGATGGGAGCTATGCCTACACCGTCGCTAAGGTGCCGGGGTACACGGCGAGTCCCACTTCCGGGGCCGTCATCGTGAACGGGAAAGCCGTGTTCGTGGTGATCCACTACAAGAAGTAGAGCACCGGAGTAACGAGCCCACGGGGTGCCCGTCCGACCGGGCACTTCCCAACCCTTTCTTCGCTCTTCCCACGGATCGTTTCTTCCTTGCGGTGTTCTTCGAAGGCGTGGCACTAGGAAGGTTGACCGAGCTCTTGACTCGCGTCCGCAACGATAAGACCCCCAGCGCTCCCTCCCCCGTGAAACATGAGCGAGCGACCCGACCCGGGACGTACGTCGGCAGAGCCAGGGCCTCCAGGCTCATCGGACCGTTGGTTCTGGGCGGTCGTAGCGGGGGTCGTGCTCTACGCGATCCTCGACATCATTGCTCAGGTCCTCCCTCCTCACTACAGTGCGATCACTCAGGCCGAGAGCGACCTGGCCGTCGGCCCCTACGGGTGGATCATGTCCATCAATTTCGTGAATCGGGGCGCGTTCTCCCTTCTGTTCCTGGTTGCCCTCGCCGGATGGATCCGCCGAAATGGATCATCTCTAGAACCCTATCGCGTCGGTATCGCCCTCCAGGGCATCTGGGGGGTCGGTGCGCTCCTGCTGGCTGCGTTTCCGACGGACGTTCCCTCCACGCCGGTCTCATGGCATGGAGCGATCCATCTGGTGGTGGCGATACTTGCGTTCATCGGAGGGTGCCTCGGTACCTTGATGCTCACCCTACGGCTGGAACGGCAGGAGTCACTTCGCACGTTGAGACCGTACCTGTTGGTCATTGGCGCCCTGTCGGTCCTCTTTCTCCTGGTCGACCTCGGCTTACCCTTCGTAGCGCCCCGCGTGGCCGACCGCGTGGGTGGACTTACCGAGCGACTGCTTCTGGGCTCGGTCCTCCTCTGGATCTTCGTTCTCTCGTTCTACCTCGGCTGGAAGCACCCGGGTGGCCGTGCGGCTGCGACGGACTGACGTCGAGAGGAAGGAAAAGGAACCGCGACGCTCCTTCGGGCGCCCACGTTTTATTCCCACCTCGGTGACTGGCTCCCATGCCACCCGACCACGCCGCCGGACTCGTCCCCGTGAGCGGCGGACAGCTCTACTATGAGCAGACGGGTGAGGGACCCGCCCTCCTGCTGATCCACTCGGGATTCCTCGATCGACGCTTGTGGGACCCGCAGTTCGCCGACTATGCTCGCGCGTTCTCGGTCATCCGCTATGACCTCCGAGGGTTCGGCCGTTCGAGC
>JBAUTP010000135.1:0-4039 GCA_049582265.1 Thermoplasmata archaeon | reverse complement strand
GTGTGTTCGTCGCTGCGGGGGTCCAACGATCCCGTCGACGAGTTTCCGATCTCATTTTTGTAGAGGAATGAAATGAAAGTAACAACCGAGCAATCGAGTACAGCGGGAACACCGACAGAATCGCTTGCATCGAACCCGACAGGGGTGCCCGATACGCTGGGAGAGTTGGACGCGCACGTCGCCGTGTAAGGAGATTACCGGCTTTCCACGACACGGAGTTTCGACGAATGGTAGTCAGCCTCAGGTCCTCCGTGTTCCCGCCGATAGTTCTTACCGGCGGGATCGTCGCCCACAACGAGGAACGAAACATCGCGGAGGCGGTTCGCTCGTTGCAGGACCAATGCCTACCCGTCGGCACCCAGTGGGGAAACATGTGGGTCGTGGCGAGCGGCTGCCGTGATCGGACCGTAGAAATCGCCCAACGCATCGCCGCGGCCGATTCGCGCGTCCACGTGGTCATCGAGGACCAACGCGAGGGCAAAGCCCACGCACTGACCGAGGTCTTGCGTCGCGCGGAAGGAGACTTCTTGGTCCTCCTCAATGCCGATGCCGTCGCGGCTCCCTACGCCGTGAGTGAGATGCTGCGTACCTCGCGCGGACATGCGAGACCTCTAGCAGTCATGGGACGACCGGCCGTTACGACGGAAATGCACGGCCGGCTCGCAGAAGCGCTTCGTCTTCAGTGGGCCCTCCACGACGAGCTCCACCGAGAGATCCTCGAGAGTGGAGAAGGCACCCATCTTTCCGACGAACTGTTGCTCCTGAGCCTACCCGGCGTACCCTCTATCCCCGACGGTATCATCAATGACGGATCGTACATTGGAGCATGGCTCACTCAACAGGGAGGGGCGCGGCTGTACGCTCCCGGCGCCGTTGCGACGATTCAAACCGCGTCAAGGGTGGCGGACCATCTCCGACAGCGACGTCGCATCCGCGTGGGCCACGTCCAGAGTCACCGCGAAACGGGGATCGCCCCGGTGCCTACGTCCTTTCCCCGTTATTTCCTCGATCGGCCCACGGCGGCGATGTGCCTCCTACGACGTGCGATGAAGCAGAGTCATGCCACCTGGAGTCAGTTCGCCGCCCTCGCTGTCGGGGAGCTGACCGCCCTGGGACTCGCCGCGTGGGACAGAGTACCGCCACGGCGAGACTACGTCCGGTGGCAGCGAATTCGAACCAGCCCCGAACTGCGACGCGAAAAGGACCCGTCCCTGGGTTCGCCGGGAGGTCGGAGTGCCGCGTTCTACCGGTGAAGGGCGCGACCCCGTGATCGAGCGCCGCGTGGGCGCCCTGCTGAACGTCGCCCGAGAATTCGGAACTGGGGTCCCTCTCCCCGAGCTCGTCCGGCTTCTGCCCTCGGAAGCCGGTATGGACGAGTCGGTACTTCGGGGTCTGTTCGAACAGGCTCCTTTCCTCGGCCGGATCGAAGGAGAGCTGGCACTTCCCGCGTGTGGCAACGTGACGGGGTTAGCCGATCGACGGGCGCGTGGAAGGCAACTTCAATCGGTAGCTGACGCCTGGATACCGACCGGTCTCGGCGCGAGTCTCCGGTGGACCCGGTGCCTAGGGCTCACCGGGTCCGTTGCCTTCGGAGAGCCACAGGCCGGGGACGATCTCGATTTTTTTGTCGTGGCCCGGCCGGGATCGGTCTGGATTTTCCTAGTGCTCACCTACCTTTCCATTCGCCTCCGCTCCCGCCCCCGGCTCGATGGCGAACCCGTGATAGCGTGTTTCAACTTCGTGATCGACGACGTTCGAGCGAGGACGGAGTTCGCCCGCCCCCGGGGCTTCCAATTCGCGCGGGAAGCGCTCAGCATGCGGATCCTGAAAGGTGAATCCTACTACCAGGACCTGCTACGGGCGTCTCCTTGGATGTCGAAGGAGATCCCCCGTCTGTATGCGGAACGAATATCCAGCGGCACTCGACCTTCGGAAAGCCCGACCCCACTCTTCGCCCGTGTCGTTAATGCGTGCCTGTTCCCGGTTCTTGCCGGTTATCTCCAGCTGGCCGGACTCTACCGAAACGCCCGTTCCCGACGGTCGGGCTCGGTCTCCGAGTCGTTTCGGTCGGAGACGACCCTGCGTCGTCTCGTATTCACCTCCCGGAAATGGCAGCGCCTAGCGGACCACTACCGGGACGCGTCGGTGGGCGAAGGAAGTGTTCCCGAGGAAGGGCTGACTCCGACGGGCCGCGCAGCCGGTGGATAGCAGAGAGACTCATCCCGGTCCTACGAGCCCTCGTTGAAAGCCAACCTCAAGCACCGTGCGGGTAGAGTTGCCGGATAAGAGCTAGAGCCCCGGGGGCGCTGTACGATGCACGCGCCACGATACGGTCGATGGTCCGGATTTTCTTGAACCCCACGAACTTGCGAGTAACGAAGAAGAGGTAGGAATACGTCTTCATGGTGAAGGCGACGATCGCTCCCTGCGGTTCGACCAGAAGCTTGACCGTCTGGTGCTCGGAAATGAGGCGTCGTGACATCGATCGAGCGGATGCGCGGCCCAGCATATAGGCCCATCTTGACGGTGCGTCGTCTACTTTCTCCGAAACACGAGAAGAACCCACTCGCCCAGCTGTGGCCAACCCCGGGATCGAACCAGTCCATCGTCGACCTCCCGGAGCCGTTGAAGCGCCCGCGGCCCCAGCCAGCGACGCAGTCTCGGTAGGTCGACGGGTGGGGCCAGGACCGAAGCTCCCGTCAACCCTTCGAACCGGAACTCGGGCGACAGCCGATGCGCGAACTCGCGCGGAGTTGTGGGAAACACCTCGAGCGGGTAATGGGACCGGCCGACCGGTATGCGCTCGCGATATCGGTCCAGCGCTGCTCCCGGGGCGCGAGCCAGCGGGGCGAATGCGAGCGCCGTCACCCCTCGGCGGTTCAGAACACCCGCGACGAAGACCCCATCGGAGCGGATCACTCGCCCTAATGTTCGAGAAAGTCCCTCCAAGTCAGGCTCGATGTTGAGCGCTCCGAACGTGGAAAACCCCGCCGCGAACATGCCATCGGGCAGGTTCGATAGCCCCTCGTGTAGGCGTTGGAGGGAACAGGCAACAGTCGTTAATCGTCCCTCGTATCCGAACGACCGCGCCCGGCGTCCGAGCTCCTCGAGCATGCGGCTCGAGATATCGACGACCGTGACGCGATGGCCATCGGCCAACAGGGGAAGGGTCTCGAGCCCGGTCCCCGAGCCTAGTTCGAGGATTGGGTCCCGGCCGGAGAACATTCGGCGAAGAAGGGCTCGGGAACGAACGCGGAGGATCTCTTCGACGGGATTGGATTGCACGCGAGCCGTGTAGACCGAAGCCGCGGCATCGAACTCGTTCCGGATGCGTTCGTGAACGGAGAGGGGTGGCCCAGCGTCGGCGGCAGCGAGAGCGATGACGCTTCCGCGGGAGGAGAACAGGTTGTCGTACTCCTTCGGTCCCAGTCGCTGCCGAAAGGCCGTGCGAACAAGGGAAACCTTCTCGTCGTCGGTTTCAAGCCGTGCGCGAACCCGCTGGACGATGCCTTCCGGTGTTCGGACCAAACAGTCGTCCAGGGCCAGGATCGTAGAAGCCCACGCGACACGTTCGTCCGAGGAGATCACGAAGACCTCGGATCCGATGCGCGCGAACCGAAGCGGTACCTCGCCGGCCTTAGGCAGGAGGAGCGTCAGGACATCGTTTTCGGGCATCGGCAGTCGCTGGGCGGACCTGCCGAAGGTCGCGGACCCTTAGCTCTGCCCGACGAGAGGGACGACGGACTGTTCGGGAGGGGGCTCACGATGGGCCGTGCCGGATCGCTTGGACGAGGGCACGGTGGACACTGGTCCTCCCGGTGGGGGATATCGCGGCGCCGTGGGGGCGGTCTGAGAGGAGCGTGGACTCCTGACCCCCGTCACGAGGTGGCTCTCCGAATCGTAGCGCAACAGGCCCGTGAAGCGCCCCCAGTTGATGATGTTCTGAACTGCCTCGTCCGCCGGGGCTGTGGTGAAAGCGATCAGCCGTACCAGCTCGTCCTCGGTCACCTGATGGTCGGGTGACCGCTCGATCATGCCC
>JBAUTP010000134.1:0-6452 GCA_049582265.1 Thermoplasmata archaeon | reverse complement strand
GTCCACGGGGAAGGTGGCATGGTCGCATTCGCTAGGCTCGATTGTGGCTGCTCCCGCTCTGGACACGTCGACAGGGCTCCTCGTCGTTAGCCGAACGAATGGAGATGTAACTGCCCTGAAGGTCAGTTCGGGTGCGACCGACTGGTCGTTCTCGACGAGTAAAGCCGTGACCGCATCCGCGAGCATCTACAAAGGCGTGGTCTACGTGGGTTCGACGAATGACTACATCTACGCCATTTCCGAGTCGTCCGGAAAGCAGATCTGGGACTACAAAACCGAGGGACCCGTCACGGATACGGGAGCCCTGTCGTCCCAGTACACCGGAGGCTTCCTGGCACTCCTGATCGGTTCGAGCACCGGGGACCTCTATATTCTTCATGCTTCTGATGGAAAGGTGGCCATTGAAAAAACGTATTCCTCCGGGATCGTCGGCGTGGCCGCCGTCAAGGGAATGGTCGTGATCGAAACGGCGAAAGGTCAGCTGGATGCAGCGCGGACGTACTCGGGCATTGGGGTCTGGAAATATCAGACGGGGGGGGACCTCGTGACCGCTCCGGTCCTCATCGATGGCGGGATCTTTGTGACGGCCGAGGACGGGAACCTCTATGCATTCACTCCCTACGGGGATCCACCGGACTAATCTGAGACGTTCTGGCTTCCCGTGGAGACCCCGGAGCACCTGCGAAGACGCCGAGGGGTCAGCGCACCGAAACTGTCCGTGGTCGTCGTGATCCTCGCCTTCACCCTGTCGGGAGCTGTCTCATCAGTCCCGTTCCGGGGAAACCCAACCGTCAAGGGGGTTCACTCAACCCTCCTTGAGACGGGAAGGGCCCTTGAGCTCCGAGCGACGCTGCCAAACCGATTTGCCATTAGCTTCACGGAGGTCGGATTGCCCAGCAAGGCGAACTGGTCGGTCACGCTGAACGGTTCGGAGAAAACCTCCAGCGTGACCAATCTCACGTTCGAACTGCCGAACGGCACGTACAGTTTTTGGGCCGGAGGTCCCGCCGGCTACTCAGCCGGGCCAGTCGCCGGTAACATTACGGTAGACGAGGGTCCGGTCAATCAGACCCTCGCGTTTAGTGTTACGAACTGCTCGGAGTGCCTCGTCGCTTTCGTCGAGAGTGGGCTCCCGCCGGGCGTGACGTGGAAATTAAACGCCAGCTTCGTGGACTACGTTACTGGTCAAACTACGATCTCGTTCGTGGAGCCCAACGGCACCTACCCCTACTCGGCAGGACTATCCCAAGGTTACGGCGCGAGTCCTTCGAGCGGGAGCTTTTCGGTTGATGGCACCCCCGTGGTCGTGGAACTCACGTTCGCCAAAGTCTACCTCTTGAAGTTCACGGAAGCGAGCTTACCCAAGGGAACCAACTGGTCCCTCACGTTGACCGGCAGTAAACCATCTATCGTTTTGGTTTCACCGCCCGTCAACGGCACGTTCGTCGTGACGAGCTGGTCCCATGGGGCAGAGGCCGTCGAGTTTAACGTGTCGAATGGGAACTATTCGTACGTCGGCTATGCCTTCGGCTACGCCCATCCCAGTGGGGTCGCGGTCATCGATGGTAAGAACGCGCTCCCGGTCGTGGTGAACTTCAACCTCACCAATCCTTTCCAACTGCCGATCGCTGACTATGCGTTGATCGGATTCGTTGGTGCCCTGCTGGTCCTTGCGACCGTGGTCGGTCTCCGTCGTCGCGGGGGGCGGACGACGCCTGACCCATCGGTCGATGCCTCTACTCCGTCAGCGGGGGACCGGCGTCTCCCGTAGCTCGCCACATGGGGGTCATGCACCCTGAAATCTGACGAATCGTGCGGTCAATCATACCCCCATCCGGCGAGTCGCTCATGGACCGACGCATCCGATCGTGTCATTTGGTCGTGCAGGACGGACCGAATTCGAATGATCTCGTCCGTTGCGTTTTGTAGAGCCTGCGGAGGCACCGAGCCGTTCGCCGAGATGACGGATGGGGCAGCTGACGAAGGATGCGTGACCTCGAAGCGAACCTCGACTCGCGCTTTGGGCAGGAAGGCCACGATGCCGAAGCGGTCGAGAAGTGCGCTCCTCTCCCCCGTCACCCATCTCCGGTCGGCTTCGCCGAGACCATCGGACATAGCGAAGACGGGTTCGGGTCGGTCGCTGGAGATGAGCCCGCGTAGTCCCTGACCATCCAGCCCGTCAACGGGCGGTAGATTCGCTTCCGAGAGGATGCTCGGCATGATGTCCACTAGGCTAGCCCAGCTGCGTACTACTTTTCCGGCGTGAAGCTTTCCGGGGAATCGAATGAGGAGTGGCACACGAAGGAGTTCGTCCTCGATGCCGATGGAATGATAGAGAGTTGCATTGGGAGTGAACCCCTGGCCATGATCGCTCGTCATCACGATCATGGTGTTGTTCAATCGGCCAAACTCTTGCAAGGTCGTCAGGATTCGACCCACACGATGGTCCAGGGTTCGGAGTGACGCGTGGTAGAGTTGTTCCAAGCGAGCCAGCTGGTTCTTGTCGGGTACCCACTGACCGCTAACCCACCCCGCCTTGTCCTGACGCGTCGAGAGTAGCCTGAGGTAGTTTCGAGCCGGTATGCGGCCCAGATCGATCCCAAGATACGGTTCGTGGGCGTCAAGAAGGTTGATGAAACCAAACACCGGCACATTCGGGGCCGTCTCGGATAGTACACGGTGGAGGGTAGGCTCGATCCACGGCGAGAGGAGGTTGCGGGGCTCACGCCTCCGATGGAAGAGCATGCCTCCGAGCCGCATGGATAGGTCAGGGAGCAGGGGGAAACGGGCCATGACCTGCGTGACCCTTCGCGGGACCCTCGGGCCGGGATGCTCCCCGTCCACGCCGATGATGCCCGCACGGCTCCCGGAAGGTGGGCTCTTGGGTAGCGGGAGGCTCCGGGAGTAGAGGTCGAGCCACGACCCCCAGTAGCTGGTGTCAAATCCACGGGTGAGCCCGGTGACCGGCGAAATGAATGGATTACCCGAAAGCGAAAACGTTCGATATCCGCCCCGCGAAAGGACTTCTGCAAGGGTCGGCCGCGTCGCAGCGAGCGTGTGCGGCCCCCGGCTGTACAGACCGTGGTTCCAAGGGTGGAGACCCATGAAGATGCTGGCGTGGGAGGGTATCGTCCACGGCGCCGAAGCCGCCGCGTTTTCGAACGAAACGCTCTCCTGCATGAAGGAATGGATGTTCGGGAGGTCGTTCGCGTCCGCCCGCAAGCTCGCGAGGGCGTCGGCGGACACGCAATCGAGAACGATGATGAACACATCGGGACTCGATCGCGGAGCGCTTTCCATTTTGGTACCCTGGGGGCTCTGATTTTCGGCCGGCCGGGGCGGGGGGGTGGCCTCCTTTCCGGGCCACCCCCCGATGCCTCGAGATACGTCGCGTTCGGAGTTCGACCGGTGCGGACTCTTCGCCTGACTGACCGGTACGCTAGCCCGGCGAGGTCAGAAATACCCTCCGCTCCAGGCAGTGTCCTTGATTTAGGGGAAAGTTGAGAAAGCACGGGCGCGTCACTCGTCGGGGCAAGCACGGCATCCCGCGGGAAGCGCGCGTCGAGGGGAAGCTTGACGCGAGCAAGCGGGTCAGCAGTTTGATATTCGACCCCCGAGCATTCTATTCATGTGGACTCCGGACCCGCTGAAAGGTCACCGCCAGGTGGTTTCGAATCGCCTTCGACTCCGGTATCCGGGCGAAGGCGGAGCTACCCATGGGTCGTGGTGGTGGCGATTATCGCCGTCTCCTTGACGGTCGCCGCGATCGTGTATGCGGACCCCCAGCGAGCGGCCAGCTCTTCCAATGGGCAGGGACCCGAGATCCTAAGTTCGAACCTGACGGGAGTCCCCTGTCCCGGGACGACTTCGGGGTGTTTTCAGGGCAACGCATCGTGGAGCCCGAGCGGGTACTCGGCGGACCGGATCAACATCCTGGTTGAAGCCCAGGCCACGTCGTACACGGTCCTAACCGTGGGCTCGGTTAGTGCGTCCCTCCCTCCGAACGATCCGATATGGAGCCATGGATCGTACAACGTGACGGATGGCGGAACCGGTATTCACGCTTCCTCTCAAACTCCCTTCTCCGTCACGGTCGAGATCTACTTCGCAGGGTTGAACGACACCTCCTAGTCGAACCCCCCCCTCTCGCTGGATGGACCACTGGCTCGCTCGGCCGACGCGGCTGCGGGCCGGAGGACCGACGAAAGCGCCCTCCCTTTCTATTGTGGGGGCATTCAACCCATCGGACCTTCATGCCCAAGCCATATGGGACACGACAACCTTCCAAGCCGGGCGCGAAACGCCGCCGGCGTTAGTTCTGAGGTTCCATGGTCAAAAAATACGTGGTCCGACCGGGGCAGCGAGTTCGACTCGTCGACTGGCCCACAGACGACACTTCGTTCGCTCGCGGGCCGAAGGATGAGGGTCACAAAGAGCTCGACAGGCTCAAGGACCGACTCGAAGGGCTGCAAGAGCTACTCTACGCCGATCGGTCGCATGCGGTCCTGATCGTACTTCAGGGGATGGATGCCGCGGGAAAAGATGGGACCATTCGCCGAGTTTTCGATGGGGTCAATCCCCAAGGCGTGCGCGTTGCGTCGTTCAAGAAGCCGACCGAGGTCGAGCGCAGCCACGATTTCCTGTGGAGGATTCACGAGCCGACGCCGGCGAAGGGCGAGATCGTGATCTTCAATCGGAGTCAGTATGAGGACGTGCTCGTCCCCCGAGTCCACGATCGGATCCCGAAAAAGGTGTGGGAACGCCGCTACGCGGCGATCAAGGAGTTCGAACGGACGCTCACAGAGGAGGGGACGACCGTCCTCAAGTTCTTTCTGCATGTCAGTCGGGCGGAACAAAAGAGGCGGTTGAAAGAACGCCTGGATGACCCGACGAAGCACTGGAAATTTCGTGAGGGGGACCTCCAAGAGCGTAAGCTTTGGAAGGAGTATATGGAAGCGTACGAAGAACTCCTGACCAAGACCTCGACGTCATGGGCACCGTGGCATATCGTACCGGCGGACCGGAAGTGGTACCGCGACCTTGTGGTTTGTCAACACATCGTCGCGACACTTGCCAGTCTTCGGATGCGCTACCCGCCCCTTCTCTCTGAACTTCGGGGAACCAAGATCTCGTAGGGGCGGGCTGGTCCTGACCGAAGGGTCGCACCGACGGAGAGATCCCGGGCCATCCGAGTCGTAGCGAACGGGAGAAGCGCCAAACTTGATTATCGCGTACACGTCGGTCTCCGCGTGGAGCGACACTTGCCTACCGACTCCTCGAACGTGTCCGAGCAAGAATCGAGAGCTCTCGGAAAGGGAGATTCTGCTCAACCAGTCGTAGGGGAGACGTCTCGAGAGGCCAAGCCCGGCTCCCCCCCGCCCGAGGGTCGAAGGAATCTCGGTGAGCCCGCGATCCGACGCACCCTAGTAGTGATAGGAATCGTTACGGTGGTTTTGGTCGCAGCGCTGTACGTGGCTCCGACGATCATTCATCAATCCACCAACGTCTACGCACTAGACTTAGTGGGCAATGGTAGTTTTCAATTCGGAAATCCGGCTACCTTCGTCGCGAACTTTTCTCTCTATCCATCCCCCGGACTGACAACATCCATGTTTGGGCTTAGGATCGGCACCCAATTCGGCTCCAACGTTTCCCTCGGGGTCGTCCCCGAGGGGTGTATCGCCGGAGCTTCGTTCGTCGACAATGTTTCGAATCCCTGCGGGACCCCCCGGTTCGGGTGGTACGCCGTGATCGTGCAAAGCGGGACGGGTCGTAACGTGAGCTCCGTCCTGGCTACGTTCGGAAATCAGACGTTTCAATGGTTTCCGGAGGGGATCGCGTTGGCGCACACCGATGCTTTCTATGTTGTTTCGAGGCCAGATCTCACCGGGTCGGGCGACGTTGTGTCGATTTACGGAGTCCACGGGGCCAACGTCATCGGGCAGGCGCGTTTCTGACGTCGCGGTCCGCAGCTCGTCGCTCGTGTGCCTTGGGTCCACAAGTCGAAACGGCCGAAACGAGCGTGGGATACGTGAGCCGACTCCTAATAGGGGAATGAGCATCGGACCTGAAAGCGGGGGATGTGGTCAATGGCGACGGAATCGAAGTTCAATGTTAGGATCGAACGAGTCGCACCGATCAATCTCTATCCGTTTGAGCGGTTCTTCCGGGGCTTCCACGAAGTCCCTGCCATTCGCGAGCTGTTTGGACGATCGACGAAACGAGTTCTTCACAATCTCAAGGTGGAATTCTTCTCGGCTCGATTTGGATACATGGGAACGAGCGATGTGGACGGTCACCTGCTCATCAGTTCGAACCACCTAAAGAACGGAGATGTGGGCACCGTCTACTTGGACCTTGTCCACGAGCTTTGTCACGTCAATCAGTTCCGCCAAGGCAAACCTCTGTTCTATCCCAAGCTCAGTTACGTTGACGCTCCGTCGGAGATAGAG
>JBAUTP010000133.1:0-5906 GCA_049582265.1 Thermoplasmata archaeon | reverse complement strand
CTCAGGTCATGCCCTAGCGATTCCGCGATCCGTTGGGCCCGCGGCCATTCGAAATCGAGTAGTCGAGCCAGGTCCAATCGCTGACGGGCCTGAGCTTCCTCGAGGGTCAACCGACGAAAGTGCGCGTAGCCGAAGAAGAGTTCGTCCGCCCCCTGCCCCCAGACGACGGATCGCTCCGGGCTCGACTCGAGGCCCAAGATCGTGGCCACCACGACACTTCGCACGGGCTCCCGCAGCCCATCCAGTTCCTCCCCCCAAGACCGTCGTACCCGCCGTACATCCCCCGAATCGATGATGTGCTCCTCCCAGGGAATGTCGAGGAGGGAATGCAGTTGGCGGGCTTTTCTCAGGTCATGCGAGCCTTCCGTACCGAGGGTGAGCGCAGCGAGGTGGGCAAAATGTCGGCCGGACCATGCTACCAGCGATGAATCGAGGCCCGCGGACCAGAGGAGGGTCGTCCGACCGCAACCGCTGAGAGATCGCTCCACGCTAGAATCGAACTGCGCGACGAGCTCGCGGAGAGACTCCCCAACAGGTCCGGAGGAAGTGGCCGAGTACACCACGATGCTCGTCCGACGCCCTTCAGGGTCGACGAGGATGAAACGTTATGCGCGACCACGCTACGCTTCTCGGTCACGGGAAGCGGGTGGCGGCGACGGGGTCTAGGCAGGATGCGCCCAAACACCGCGGGCCCGCCGTCTTCCTCGATCGGGACGGAACTCTCAACCCAGACTTCCGCTACTTGAAGGACGCCCTCCGACTCGAGCTGTTCCGAGGCGTCACTCTCGGAATTCGGCTTCTGAACGAGCACGGGTTTCGTGTCCTGTGTGTGACGAATCAGTCAGGGATTGCCCGTGGATTCTACACGGCGGATGACGTGGAGTTGATTCATCGTCGGATCAACGCTCGCCTATCTGCCGGGGGAGCGCGGGTAGATGCATTCTACTTCTGCCCGCACCTCCCGAACTCGGGATGTTCGTGCCGAAAACCCGGAACGGGCCTTTTCCAACAAGCCGCACAGGAGTGGAACATCGAACTGAGCGCGAGCGCCGTCATTGGCGATCGATTGTACGATATCCAGGCGGGAGATCAGCTCGGGCTCCTGACAGCGCTGGTACTGCGGGCGGGCCGGCTGGATGAATTCGTCGGTCGAAGCAATCGCTACGGGCTAAAGCCTGACATTCGTTCCAATCACTTTCTGGGGGCTGTCCGCGCGGTACTCGAGCGCGGTTGAGTTCGTCACTGGTCCAACTTCATCTTGTGCGTCGGATTTTCGACTAAGGCACCTTGGCTTATGCGGCTGAGATAGCGTGACTGAGCTCGAGTTCGATGAAGCGCACAGCTAACGCGGGCCGCTCACGGCAAACCTTGTAAAGGGCCACCCATCCACCGCGACCAGGCCTTCCGGTGGTGCTGGGATTCTTCGAGGCCGCGATCGGGGTGCTCGCCACCATCGTTCTCGCGGCGGCAGCCGTCGGTTCGCGCTCGCTGACGCCTTGGGCGGGCGTCGTAGCCGCCTTTTTCGGCTGCATCATTGTCGTTACGGTAGGCTTCGCCTACCTCGCTCTCCTGGTCATCTTCGTAGTGGGAAGCGGTCTGGCCACGCGCTATCACTTCGAGGAGAAAGCCCGCCGTCACGTCCAAGAGGGGAGTCACGGAGAACGAGGGATTTCCAACGTTCTCGCGCACATTCTCATTCCAACGGCGCTCGCGGTGGCCGCGACGGCTTACCCCGCGAGCATTCCTCCGGCGGCGCTCAGTGTTCTTTATGCTTCGGCCCTCGCCTTCGGAGCCGCCGACACGTTCGCGAGCGAGTTCGGGGTATTGGCCGCGCGTGCACGTAGCATCTTGACGCTTGAGCCGGTGCGACCGGGGACGAACGGCGGCGTGTCCGTCCGCGGGGAGCTGTGGGCGCTCGTGGGCTCCCTTACCACGGCCTTTGTTGGGCTGGGGGTCCTGCTGGCCGGCGGGTCGCCGACTCCGGGCATCTTAACCTTTACCGCGATCGTCGCAATCTCGGGGTTGGTCGGATGCCAGGTGGACAGCATCCTGGGCGAGCTTTTAGAAAATCGCGGGTACCTCACCAAGGGGTCGACCAATTTCGCATCAATGTTCGCGGCCGTCCTTTTAGCGGGGGCCCTTCTGCTTCCCCTTGGAGTCTTCTAGCCGTGCCAGGCCCCCCGACGTCCGGGGCCGTCGTGTTGCTCTCCGGGGGAATGGACTCCGCGACGGTGCTCGCGGCCGCGACCAAGGTGGAGCCCGCGATCCACGCTCTTACAATCGGATACGGTCAACGCCATCAACGCGAGCTCACGAGCGCGCGCGCGCTTGCCCGTCACTTTGGCGTCACGCGCCATACCGTACTGAATCTCGCGCTGTCCCCGTTGCTGCGTTCCGCACTGACCGACCGCCGTGTCCCGATCCCCGACCGAACATCGGTCCCAGCCTCGGAAATCCCCGCGACATACGTCCCGGCCCGGAACACCATCTTTCTCTCCATCGCACTTGGGCTCGCGGAGAGCTTCGAACTCGATACGATTTACATCGGAGTCAATGCCATCGATTACTCGGGCTATCCGGATTGCCGCCCGGCCTTCCTTCGTGCCTTCGAGCGCTTGGCGCGCCTTGCGACTCGCGCAGGAGTATCGGGCGAAGCCAGATTTCGCGTGAAGGCTCCACTGTTACGTCTTTCCAAGGCCGAGATCGTCCGACGAGGGGAACGCCTCGGAGTACCATGGGAAAAGACCTGGAGTTGCTACCGTGGAGGGGCTAGCCCGTGTTCGCATTGCGATGCGTGCCGTCTGAGAACCAGGGGGTTCTACGAAGCCGGGGTCATCGACCCCCTTCTCGCGCCTCGACGGGGTTCCCGTGCGGCCCGTGGGAGAGCCGGCTGATTCCCCCCTCCCTGCTCTCAATTGCCCACTCCTCCAACCGGCCTGGCCGGTACCGTGCTTAACCGTCCTGACGTCTCGCGGCAGGAGGCTCAATTCGAGTCAGAATCCAGCCTAGGCGCAGGCTGATCAGCTCCTCCCCGTCGGTTAGCCGACCCAATGTGATACGTCGACCCAAACCAGAGCGGCCCACGTTCCCGAACTCCGGCTCCGAACTTCGGTTCGATAGCCAACGAACCCGGTCGTACGGACCAATGCCATAGTGGGACAGGGGCGCAAATGGAGTGGCTTCCTCAACGCGTTGCGAACTGATGTCCTGCACGCGAGTGACGGAAGTCAAATATACCGAGTAACCGTCGCCCCGCGGAACTAGTCGTTATGGGAATACTTTCTGACTTCAAGGCCTTCGTGATGAAAGGAACGCTCGTTTCGCTCGCCGTGGCGTTCGTGGTTGGTCTCGCGATCGTCGCGTTGATCACCGCGCTGGTCACGGATGTTATCGATCCCTTGATCGGTGTGTTTGGCGGGGTCAGTTTTGATAGCCTCTGGGCGCCGACCGTAAACGGTAGCCAGTTCTTCTTCGGGTCGTTCGTGGGAGCCGTGATCACGTTCCTCATCCTGATGGCCGTCGTCTTCTTCTTGATCGTAGAGCCGGTCGCCGCCGCCGAAAAGCGACGAGAAGCGCGGAAGGCAAAGGAACCCGACACCATGCGCGAGTGTCCCTACTGTATCTCGAAGATCCCCGTCAAAGCAACGCGGTGCTCCTTCTGCACGTCGGCCGTGACCCCAACGGTGCCAGCAGTGGCGCCGGCCACCTAGGCCCAAGCGGCCTCGCCCCCTTTCGCCTGGATTCGGGCGACACCTATGGGGCCGTTACTCCGCTCCTCAGGGCATCGGCCTTAGGTGTTTTGGTCCTATGCTGGATTTGTCCCTACATCCGCTCGAGTGCGACGATTCCCAAGAGGTCGAGCGCCGAGCCGAGCGAATGGCGGAGCGCCGCCACAAGCGCGATTCGGCTGTCCCTAGGGTCGACGGACTTGAGAACGGGAACGTTCTGATAGAATCGGTTGAATTGGTCCGCGAGTTCATGCGCGTGAGTCGCGAGCGTATGTACGTGAGCGGTTCGCGCGGCGTAGGCGATGGTTGCCGGTAGACGGCTGATGAGACGCACGAGGGCTAGCTCTTCGGGTCCCTGCAGTTGCTCGACCCGGAAGGGGTAGGGGCCGGCGGCGCGCTCCGCCTTCCGAAGCAAACTCGTGGCACGCGCATAGGAGTATTGTAAGAACGGCCCGCTTCGCCCCTCGAACGAAAGGGCTTCGTTCCACTGAAAGTCGACCGTCTTTTCCGGGGCCGTGCGAACGACCAAGTATCGAACGGCCGCGGTCGCAACGTGTTCCGCGATCGCCTCGACTTCGTCGCCCGAAAGATCCTCGCGCCGTTGGAGAACTTCCGAACGCGCCCGTTTGACGGCTTCCTCCAAGAGATCATCCATGTGAACGACGCGTCCCGCGCGAGTCGACATCTTCCCTCCTTCGAAGGTGATGTACTGATAGAACACGAACTCGGGACGACGCGTCTCACCGATTTCGGTGAGCAGCGCATCCAGGACCTTCCCGTGCAATTCGTGGTCTTGGCCCAGGACGTCGAGCACTCGATCAAATCGCGCGAATTTCTGTAGATGGTAGGCGACGTCGCGAGTTGGGTAGAGCGTGGTGCCATCCCCGCGGGTGACGATGATCCTCGCGTTCTCGGTGGGAAGACCGTACGAAGCTCCGTCGATCGCCAGCGCTCCGTTGTCCTCGACCTGCGCATGAGGAGCCTGGCGCAACCGCTCAACGACCTGATGGGCCGAACCGTCAGTGAGAAAGCTGGATTCCCATACGAACTCGTCAAAGTGAATGTCCAGACGAGCCAACGATGCCAGCATTCCACCCAGGATGAGCTCTCCCAGCCGGCGGTGCTCGGCAGGGACCTTACCCGATTCCAGTTCCTTCGAAATCTCCGCGACTTCGGCGCCCGCCTCGGGGTGCGTCTTTAGGTACGCGCTGACGAACGGGTACGGGCGTCCGTACCGGTGATCCGGTTTGATCTGATCACCCGCAACCTCCGGCGCTGGTACCTGCGACCGAATCTCGTCGGGCCACGACGAATAGGTCTTCGACCAGATCCAGGTGATCATCGCGGCCTGGCGACCCACGTCGTCCACGTAGTACTGCGTCGTCACCGGAACCCCCGAGGCCCGGAGCACGCGGGCGAGCGTATCACCGATGATCGAATTGCGGACTCGGCCGATGTGGAATGGCCCCACGGGGTTGGCACTCGTATGTTCGACCGACGCGGTAGGTCCTGTCGGCGGTGCGTGACCGTACTGCCGGCCCCGCTCAAGAACGAGCCGAAGCGTGGTCTCGACGAGCCATTGCGGATCGACTCGATAGTTGAG
This sequence comes from Thermoplasmata archaeon, assembly GCA_049582265.1. Taxonomy (GTDB): domain Archaea; phylum Thermoplasmatota; class Thermoplasmata; order Lutacidiplasmatales; family UBA184; genus Lutacidiplasma. The sequence goes on along the minus strand of JBAUTP010000133.1, from coordinate 575 downwards.
ATACGGACCTGTGGGTTCGGGAGTCAGGAGTCCGGGGATCTCAGGCGCGCGAGAGGCAAGATCGCGGGCAACCTCCGGGGCGGGACGAGCGAGCAATTTCGCGAAGCGGTGGACCGCGAAGGCGACATCCCAGCCGGACGAACCCGCCACATCGAGTTGCTGCCGCACGGTAGCTGGGTCGGTGACGGCACCCTGATCAGAAAGTGCGGCAGAAAGGTACTGGGTGAGGCCGGAGAGGGGGCCCTCCCAAGGATCGATTCCTTCGTAGGAACCGGCGAACTTGGTCAACGTCATCGCCGGAAGCGAACGCTTATGCGAGTGCCATTTCTTAACGATATCCCGTGACCGACGTGGTCATTGTTCGATACGGCGAGCTGGGGCTCAAATCGCCGCCTGTTCGCCGGGAGTTTGAGCGAATTCTTCAGCGTAACATCGTCGCCCAGTTCCTGGCGCGCGGTCAATCCTGTCGTCTTCGCTCCGACCACGGCCATCTCTACGTCGAGTCAGATGATCCCCTGGGCTCCGCCGCCCTTGCCCGACGGGTGTTCGGCGTCACATCGGTAAGCATCGCAAGA
>JBAUTP010000132.1:0-1921 GCA_049582265.1 Thermoplasmata archaeon | reverse complement strand
GAAGATCGGAGGACCGGTACCGGCGCCAATTCAGGTGCCCACGCTGCATCACCGTTCGAATATTGCCCGCTTGGGTGATGTTTCAGACCATATCTCAAAAACGCGAGCAGGATGTAGATGGCATCGGAACCACGCTCCGTCAGACTGTAGCTCACCTCCCTGCCGGTCTCGGTCCGGGTCACGAGGTGTTCGGCTTGCATCTCGCGGAGACGCCGGGAGAGGACGCGGGGCGTTAACCCGGGGTTGTTCTTCAGAAACTCATGGAATCGGGTCAGCTTCAGAAACCCCATGTCCCGTAGCAGAAGCAGTGTCCACTTGCTTCCCAACCTCTGCACGCAGCGACCGAGAACCTCCGCCTGGTACGTGAGCCGCGACGGGTGCTGCGGGCGCAGAGGCGGCGGCCGCGGTCCAGACCCCATCGATATCCCCGCTGTCCCTGCGGCGTATATAATATCCAAAGGATATCGTGGTTTGGGTCTGCCGTGGTCGAGGGGGAAGAACCCGGCCTTGCGGGTGAAGGAGGGCTGGCCTTCACTGAGCTCGCGAGCTCCGACCCCGAGGTCACGCGCCAATTTCTGGAAAAAGTGTTCGGTTGGCGGTTTCGCGCCGTCCAGATGCCGATGGGAGAGTACCTCGCGTACGAATCGCCCGGTGGGCGCGGAGGGGTACGCCCAGTGCGGTCCAATGAGGAACCCACCAGTCTCGCCTACATCCGCGTGGTGGACCTAGATGGCGCCCAGCGACGTGTCGCCGCGACCGGGGGAACCATCGTGCTTTCACGGGTCGACGTTCCCTCCATGGGCAGTTTCTTCTGGTTCCGCGTCCCCGGGGGCCCGATACTAGCCTGCTGGCAGGATTTGCCGGCTCGCACCGAACAAAAGGAGGTACCAAAGTGATGAAGAATGCGAAAGAGGTCGTGGGCGCGTACCAAGAGGCGATGGGAAAGGGAGAATGGAAGGGAGTTCGTTCCTTCCTTAGGGACGACCTTTCGTTCACCGGGCCACTCGACACATTCCAGCGGGCCGACGACTACATCGGAGCCTTGCGGAAGCTTTCCCCCATTATCGAAAAGGTCGACGTCAAGGGGGTCTTTGTCGAGAAGGACCAGGTCGTGATACTTTGCGATCTACATTTCAAGCCTCCCGTGCCGATGATGTATGTCGTGGAATGGTACTCCGTAACCGGAGAGAAGATATCGCGCGTGCAGGTCGTCTTCGACCCCCGACCCATGGCGGCAGCGATGGGCGGCGCGCCCCACTGAGGCGGCGAGCCAAAGGGCCAGACGTTCTCGCGGTGGCCAGGTCTAGTCGAAACCCTCGGGCAGGGGCCGGCCGTCGGCGTCGATCACAGGAAATTCGTCGTGGCGGTCCCGTTCGTTGTGTTCGGATCCGGTGCCCGTATGCCGCGCCGCGTGACCACGCCGATCACTCGGATCGGGTCCGTGCTGGCGACGACCACGGCCTCCTTCGTCCCCCGTGCCTCCATGAGCGCAAGGGCCGCGGCGGCGGAAAGGTCCGACGAGAGCAGCAATTCCACAGGCCGGGCCAGTTCGATGACTAGGGTGGAATCCCGCGCTCCAAAATCGACGTCCAGCAAGTCCCTGAGGCGGACCGCACCAAACCATTCCCCCTCGCTTTGGACCGACAGGATTGCACGGCCATGAGTGATCGCAATATCGAGCGCTTCGCGAACGCTGAGCTGCGGAGCCACGGGCTCTGACTCATGAATCGCGATGTCGGCGATGGGAGTCTCGGAAAGGAAGTAGGTTCGATACTCCTCGAGATGCGCGGGACTCTGGATTCGACTCGGAAGCTGCTCGCTATAGATATGGGTTCGACCCGTCACGACGTACGCGATGAAGATCGATAACATAGCCGCGGGAAGTACCGTGTAGCTTCCAGCCATTTCCACGACCATGATC
>JBAUTP010000131.1:0-6741 GCA_049582265.1 Thermoplasmata archaeon | reverse complement strand
TCCTCGAGCATCCGTTCGAGCTTTTCCTGGCTCAAGGAGGACGGAACGTTGAGCATGAGGTCGATGCCGCCCTGGTCGAGGACCTCGAGCACGTTCGGATGCCGATGGGGCTCCATCACTTTGTGGAGGACCTCGACCTTGCTGAACCCGTGCTCCCGCAGGAAAGCGGCCGTGTCCTCCGTCGCAAACAAGCGGAAGCGTAACTGGACGAGCTGTCGCACGATGGGGAGGATCTCCCGCTTCGTCGTGGGGCCCCCGACGGAGAGGAACGCCGAGCCCCCCCGAGGAACGAGCCGAATGCCGGTCGCGACAAGCGCTTTCACGAGGGCGTCCGGGAACGTAGGCCCAAAGCAGGCGACCTCCCCCGTGCTTTGCATCTCGACGCCGAGAACCGGGTCAGACCCCGTGATCTGGAGGAAGGAGAACTGAGGAACCTTGACACCCCACCGGTCAGGGGGAAGGGGAGCCAGTCCCTGCAATGTCAGAGGTCGACCCAACACGGCCCGGGCAGCCTCGCGAAGGAGCGGAACCCCGGTCGCTTTCGCGAGGAACGGTAAGGACCGACTGGCCCTAAGGTTGAGCTCGATGATCTGGAACGCGGCATCCTTCACGAGGAACTGGACATTGAACGGACCCTGAATGTGGAGCGCCCGCGCGAGTCGCTCCGCCGCGTCAATGAGCGCTTCCTGAACGGCGGGTGGACTGTGTCGCGGAGGCAAGCAGAAGATTGCATCCCCCGAGTGAATGCCCGCCCGCTCTACGTGCTCGAGGATACCGGCGATGAGGACCTTCTTGCCGTCGGAGATGGCATCCAACTCAACCTCATCGGCCCCTTCGACGAACTTGGAGAGAACGACGGGGTGCTCGGACGAGAGTCGTGTCGCTTCCGTCAGGAACCGCTCGAGGTCCTGCTGGCCATGGATGACCCGCATCGCTTGTCCGCTGAGGACGTAGGACGGTCGAACGAGCACCGGATATCCCACGTCATTGGCGAAGCTCTCCGCCGCCTCGACCGTGGTGAACGCCTTCCAGGGGGGTTGTGGGATCTCCAACTTTTCGAGGAGCGCTCCAAAGCGCGCTCGGTCCTCCGCCGCATCGATCGAACTGGGGTGCGTTCCCATGACCGGGATCCCGAGCATGGCCAGAAGTGGCGTCAAGTTCTGGGCCAGTTGGCTTCCGACGCACGTGACCACGCCACGGAACTTCTCGAACTCCATGAGGTCCCGCACCCGCTCGAGGGTGATCTCCTCGAAATAGAGGCGGTCCGACCGGTCGTAGTCGGTCGAGACGGTCTCGGGGTTGGAGTTGAGCACCGCGACGCAGGGAACCCCTTCGGCCTTGAGGCCGGCCACCAGGTTCATCGTGGACCAATCGAACTCAACGCTCGACCCGATACGGTATGGTCCAGCCCCAAGGACGAGGACGCTCCCGTCCGGTGACGGCGCGGGGTCGTCGCTGTCGGCGCGATAGGTGACGTAGAGATAGTTGGTTGGGGAGGGCCACTCTCCCGCGAGCGTATCGATCATTCGAACCCGGGGTCGGATCCCCTGGCTCAATCGGAAGACCCGGATCTCCTCCTCATCGCGACGCGTCGCGCGCGCGATCGCCCGGTCCGAGAACCCCAGCTCTTTCGCGTGGCGGACGAGGTGGGCCGAGGGTGGCCCGGACGGCATCTCTCGAAGCCGACGGTCCGCCTTCTCGACCTCGGACAACTGGTCGACGAACCAGGGATCGATGTAGGTGAGGCGCGCGATCTCGTCGGTGGTGGCCCCCGCGCGGAGCGCCTCTAGCACACGGAAGAGGACTTCCGGCCCGGGGCTTGCGAGCTCGGGGGTGATCTCCGTGATGGGCCGCGCTTCGCTGGGGGGTTCGAGCTCAGCACGCGGGTCGCCCATGCGCACCGCCTTCAGGAGAGCTTCGGGGAAGGAAGACCCAATGCCCATCACCTCCCCGACGGATTTCATGGAAGGGCCCAACCTTCGGTCGGCATGGGCGAATTTGTCGAGGTCCCAACGAGGCAATTTCACGACGACGTAGTCGAGCGCCGGCTCGAAACACGCGCTCGTGGTGCCCGTCACACGATTCTTGAGCTCGGGTAAGGAGTATCCGAGCGCGAGCTTCGCCGCGACGTAGGCGAGGGGATAGCCTGTCGCCTTGCTCGCGAGCGCGCTCGAACGCGAAAGGCGTGCATTGATCTCGATCGCATAGTATTCGTCGCTCTCCGGGTCCAGCGCGAATTGAATGTTGCATTCCCCGATGATCCCACACGTAGCGACGGCTCGGAGCGCGGCCTGGCGTAGCAACTGATACTCGAAGTCATTGAGCGTTTGCGACGGCGCGATGACAATGTTGTCGCCGGTGTGGACGCGCATGCTGAGCACATTTTCCATGTTGCATACGGTGAGGCTGTTCCCCAATCGGTCCCGCACGACTTCGTACTCGATCTGCTTGAACGTGCCCACATAGCGCTCCAGAAGGACCTGGCCCATCGGACTCTGCCGCAGGCCTCGACTGACGACCTCGCGGAGGCTCGTCCGGTCGGTTGCGACGCCTCCTCCCTTCCCGCCCAGCGTGAAGGCCACGCGTACCATGACCGGGAACCCCAGAACATCCGCCGCACCCAACGCCTCCTCGATGGAATAGACCGCGCGGCTCGGGAGTGTGGGAACATGCGCTCGCCGCATCGCCTGAACGAACTTGGCCCGGTCCTCCGTCGCTCGGATCCCGGCAAGGGGTGTCCCGAGCACCGCGATGCCGAGGCGGCGTAGCGCACCTCGGTCCGCGAGGCCGATCCCGCAGTTGAGGGCGGACTGTCCCCCAAAACTGAGAAGGAGGCCCTCGGGGCGTTCCACCTCCAGGATCGGCTCGACGAACTCCGGTGTGACGGGCTGGAAGTAGACGCGCCCGTGCCGAAGCGGGTCGGTCTGCAGTGTCGCGATGTTCGGGTTGACCACAACGGCGTAGACGCCCTCCTCTTCCAGGGCCTTGAGACACTGGCTCCCGGAATAGTCGAATTCTCCGGCCTCTCCGATCTTGAGAGCTCCCGACCCGAGAACGAGGACCTTGTGGGGAAGCACGGGAGTCATCGCGCCCTCTGACGAACTCGGTCGGCGAAGAGGTCGAAAACGAACCCCGCCTCCTGAGGGCCGGGGTGACCTTCGGGATGCCCCTGGAGTGCGAGGATGCTCCCCGACGAGTCCCGAAGTCCCTCGAGGGTGCCATCATCCGGATTGATCGCCCAGGGCTTGAGCGGCGTGCCGTCGAGTGAAGTGGCGTCGACGGCGAACCCATGGTTCTCGCTCACGATGAGCGCGCGACCGTCGGGAAAGGTGACGGTCTTGTTCTGGCCGCGGTGGCCGTACTTGAGCTTGAACGTCGTTCCCCCGTGGGCGAGCGCGAGCAACTGATGCCCCAGACAGACGCCGAGGGTGGGTATGCCTCGACGAGGAAGCCGGGCGAGGCCCTCGATCGTCGTCTCGAGCGCCGCTGGATCTCCGGGGCCATTGCCGACAACGACGCCGGCGACGCGGTGCCCGTCCCACCGTTCGGGGACGGCGGTATCGGGCGGCAGTCGTACCACCGTGAGCCCTCGCGCTAACAGCGCGCGAAGGATGCTCGCCTTCACTCCGCAGTCGATGACGGCGACCCACGGCCCTCGTGCCCGTCGATACACCGCGGGCTCGCTGACCGCGACCTCCGCCACGAGAGGTTCGTCTCCGTACAACGGTGCGGAACGAAGGCGGCGCACGAGCTCCTCATTACTGGGAGCGTGGCCGAACGGGCTCACGTCGATGACCCCCCGAAGCACTCCCTGGCTTCGCAGGTGCTGCGTAAGACGTCGCGTGTCGATGCCGGTGATCCCCGGCACCCCCTCGGAACGGAGCCACCCGGGGAGCGTCTGGGCCTGCCCCCAATGACTGGATGTCGTAAGCCCGCGGGCGACCATGCCGCGAACCTGGATGTGGTCCGACTCGACAAACGTGGGAAGGCCGTCGCCATCGCGAGCCGTGGTCGACGGCACTCCGTAATTGCCGAGGAGAGGGTAGGTGAAGACAAGGATCTGCCCGCGGTAGGAAGGGTCGGTGAGCGACTCGGGATAGCCGGCCATTCCCGTGGTGAAGACGACCTCTCCTGTCGCTGAGGCGGGTGCGCCGGTGCCTTGGCCATCGAAGCGGGTGCCGTCCTCCAGAAAAAGGGTCCCCACGAGCTCGGTCGGCTCCGGGTCGGTGGTGACGGGCGTGGAAGAACCCAAGGGGTCCGAGGAAAGGTACACGGTTTAAGATTTGCGTCGGGATTTCGCCGACCCGAAGATCCGGAGCACGTTCCTCCATCGGAAGCGGTCGGTGAGCTGTCAAATCATCCCGTGAGTACCGCTGGCTTCATGCCGGGATTTCCGCGCCTTCGCGATCACTACGACTTCGTGATCCTGGGCGGGGGCCATGCCGGCCTTCAGGCGGGCCTCAAGGCCGCGCTCCTCAATTACACGGCCGTTGTGATCGACCGCGGCCCCAAGTTTGGCCGATCCTACTACTCCCCGCGGATGGACAACATTCCGGGCTTTCCGTCGGGGATCTCAGGCCACAAGCTGCTCGATCTTCAAGTCGAAGCACTGAAAGCCCAGGAGGCGAAGGTCACGTACTTCACCCCGGCCGAGGGGGTCGAAGCGGTCTCGAAGGAGGGAGAGTACTTTGTCACGTTTGACTGGCTCAAGCAACGTCAGGTGGCGCGCGGACGCGTCCTTATCCTTGCCTTAGGGGTCGTCGACCGGATCCCGGAAGTAGGCGGAGCGATTGACCCCATTTTCCCCTGGGCAAACCAGGGCATTGTGAACTTCTGCGTCTTGTGCGACGGACACGAACTCCCTGGGAAATCCGTCGCCGTACTCGGGCACGATGCCTTCGCCGTCCGTACGGCGCTCGACCTTCGGCACTTCGAGCCCGCCTCGCTCGAAGTACTGACCCTCGGGCGGCCCCTCCTTCAGGAGGAGGACCCGACGACCCGCGAGGAGCTGACCCGCGAGCTTTCCGCCGCCGGGATCAACCATTACGAAGCTGCCGTCGTAGGGTTCGACGGGATCCGAGAAAAGAAATTTGGGGTCAAGTTCGCGGATGGTACCCTGCGACAGTACGATAAGGGGTTCTCAGGGCTCGGCTGGTATGATCAGCATTCCCAGATCCCGCGAAGCTTGGGATGCGCGATCGACCACGAGGGGTACGTTGTCGCCGACGACGACTCGCGCGCCTTGGCAGAAGGCACGCGATCGCCCATCCCGGGGCTCTACTGCGTGGGAGACCTGAGGACCGGGTGGAATCAGATCCCGGATGCCTGGGCGACCGCGGAGCGGGCCGTGATCCACGCCTACGCGAGCTATCTCTAACCCGACCCCATCGCCTTGGACGGCGGAACGACTCGGTGCGTTGTAGGCGCTCCAACCCCGAGGAGGGGGGCCAGATCCCCGAGGGTGGCGACCACGCCGGCGGCACCTTCCGCGTGGAACCGCTCGGCGATATTTTCTTCGGCAGAGGGCTTGGCCGGGAGTACGGCATAAAAGCGAACGGCGGCGCGGTGGGCGCACTCCGCATCCATGAGGTGATCGCCCACAAACGCCGCTCGGTCGACGGGGACTCCCATTTCGCGAAGCAGAAGGAGCAGCGCTTCCGGTGAGGGCTTCGCGGGTCCGGGGGCGCTCCGTGTCCTAAGGTAGGGGAACCAGTCGGCCAACCCCGTCCGCTCGAGAGCCGAGCGGCAAAAACGTTCGGAGCTCCGCGTAAGGATTCCGAGACGGTAGCCCCGCTCGCTCAGATTCTGGAGCAGGTTGGCAGCCCCTTCTCGGACGGTGACCCCCGCAAGCGCTTCTAGCTCGATAGCATCGATCACGTGATTCACCTCCGCCTCCATCCGATAGATCTGCCCTTCCGGGGCTTGCACCGCCTCAAGCTCGGCCCGCGCCTTTTCCATGAGGCGGGGGATCGTTTCCGTGGGATGGAGGACACCGGGCAGCACACCCGACTTCTCGGCGATCTTGATCACTTCCCGGCGCATCCGCAGAAAGTCATGCTCACTTTCCACCAGCGTCCCGTCCAAATCGAAGACGAGCCCAAGCAGAGGCTGCTGATAGGGAGGCTCCGCCTCGCGGTCGTCCATGGTCGGGTTCCCATCAAGGGAAGAGCGAGTTCGGGGACTTACGAGTTTGCTTCCAGCGGAACGTCGGCTACGGAGGCCGTTGGTGCGCGCTGAGCCCGAACCACTGTCCCCCCATTTTATCGAACGTAGTCCCACACTGATAGCAGAAGAAGATCCGGACCGGCGGCTCCTTGGGTTCGAACTCCATCCCCCCTCCACACGCCGGACAATTCAGGGAATTGCCTATCTCCGGCATTCCGTACCATTGGTCGCGCTGTTGGTCGTACACCACTCCATCGGCGGCGCACACGTGCATCGGGAAGGGCACGGTCCGTCCGGCCGCAGGCCCTGCCATGGTGCGGCCGCAGATCGGACAAAACACGGCCACCCTAGGCTTCGCGGAACGATGAGCCTATCCTCGGGGTCGTCGAGCGAGGGACTTGACTCCATCTCGCTGGGCGGGTCTTTGCACCCGTCCCCATCGCGGGCCGTGTTGAAGAATGGAGGGCTTCGGCTGGAAACCAGGGGGCGATCCACGACCGCGACACCGGATCGCGCTTTCTCATCATTATATTCAGCAGGGCTCTTCGGAAGTCCGGTATGGCCGCACCAGAAAAA
>JBAUTP010000130.1:0-3382 GCA_049582265.1 Thermoplasmata archaeon | reverse complement strand
GTCGGTTGGAATCCGAGGTTCTACGTGCCCTTACCGAGCTCAAGGAAGCGCCGGCTCGCGACGTTCGAGACAAGCTCGAGAACCGGGGGATTCGCGTGGCCTACACCACCGTAGGGACGATCCTATCCCGCCTGTGGACGAAAGGCGTTGTTCGGCGCCGCCGCGAGACCTGCCGAGGGGGCGAGCGTTACGTATATCGTCCGGCGGACTATGAGCGAAAGTATCTCGCTAGCGTGCTCAAGGGCGTGGTCACTCTCTTCGGACCTTCCGGAGTCGTGCACTTGAACGAGGAGATCGCGAAACTGCATCCGACCCAGGAACCAGAATTGCGTAAGCGTCTCAAGCTATAGTATCGGAGGTCGGGTGTACCCTTCGTTCGTCGCCCTGCTCTACGTACCCGTGGCCGTCTGGGTCGTGACCGGGATCGGGCTCGTGATTGCCTTCCGGCGTTCCGCGCCGCCCCTTGTTCTCCGCCTCGCCGCGACGTTCCTCGCCTTGTGGGCCCTGCTCGTCACGACCACGCTCATCTGGGTCCTCTACAATGGAGGTTGGCGAGCGGTTACGGTGCTCGTCCGTTCACCGCTCTTGTTGTTCCAGCCACAGTTCACGCTGCTCTGGGTAGAAGGAGGGATCGGCGCCTTTCTCGTCTTTGTCATCGCCTTCTGTCTCAACCAGCTCGTGGGCCGAGGATTCCTCCGTTTGCTCTCCCCTCGCCGTCTTCGTTGGCCGAAGAAGCTCCCGCGTCCGCGGGAAAGTACCCAGCTCCTCGCCTTCCGGTCGCTTCGCCCAGAAGCGTTTTCCTTTACGCTCCTCGAAGTGGGCAAAGGCCGGCCGTGGGTCCATCGCGTAGAGTTCATTCTTCTTTCCGAAACCTTGCTCGCGCGCCTTGACGCGACCGAGGTGGAAGCGGCCATCGCCCACGAGCTCGGGCATATCCGGGGCTTGGACGGACGCTATCTTACCTTCCTGCGCACGCTCGCGCGCATGATGCGATGGGACCCCCTCCTGGCGTATCTCGCCTACAGCCTCACCCGGAGGGAGGAGTGTCGCGCGGACATGGAGGCTGTCGAGATGACCCGAGACCCGCTCGCGCTCGCCCGGACGCTCTACAAGATATCGACGTGGTCCGACGGCCAGTTCCCGTTCGGTCGGACGGCGTTCCTGGGAACCGGCGGCGTCCGCGGCCACCGCGATGCGATCGCGCGCATTCAACGACTGCTCGACCTGGCCGAGTCCGGAGAGTTCCCGGAGGTCGCGGGTGGCTAGTCGACCCGGCGCGGCGCGCTCCCGCGCCGTCCGGGCCGTGCTTGTGAGCGCCGTGTTGGTGCTGACGAGCCTAGCGTTCGTCCCGGGTGACACGCGTGCGACGACGTACCCTCCGCTGCCCCTCGGAGACGACGGGCGCTTCCTTTCCCCGCTCTCCGCGCCCAGCCTCGCCCCGGCGACGTCGGGCGAAGTGACCGTTGACGTCCGGAACCCCCTTAGCACCCTGATCTCGGGCGTGAACGTCGCCCTGGCCCTGTATGCGTTCAACGCCTATCCCGGTAATGCGACGGGTCCTCTACCGGCGGGAAGTCCCGAATTCACCACCGCGCAGGGTAGCGACCTGAGCGTGCAGTTCACGATCCCGTCGATCGCTCCGGGGGGCAGTGCGAGCGAGTCGGCGGGGGTGAGCGCCCCGGGAGGTGCACCGTCCGGGGCCTACGCCGTCCGAACCAGCGTGGGATTCAGCTCGAACGGCTCTGCGTATCTTCTCGAATCGAGAGGGTTCTTCTCCGCGGCGGTCTGGGCCAACGCCACGACGGGGCCGGGAGGGACCTCGGTCCTCAACCTCACTCGATTAGGGGTCTCGGGCATCGTGCCTGAGACCGCGGTCATGGTCACGTCGTCGTCGACCCCGTACGTTCTCTATGGGATCCTTGCGCTCGCGATCCTGGTCGCCGGAGTCGCCGCTTTTCTTGCTTACCGTGGCGGTCCGGGCTCGAGGTCGGGAACGCGGACGCCTCCCGACCCCCATAGCGCCCCGAGCGCCTTGGGGAAAAGTCGGACCAACGACGGCGACTGAAGGAGGAGCTGCCGGGCCACATGACTCGGGAAGTCGATGTCGCCGAAGGCGACGATCGTCGCAGTGAGTTGGGCGGCGTTGAGCGCCTCGATGATCCGCTCGAGCTCGCTATCGGTCAGTCGAACGAACAGGCGACGTAGGTAGAGCGCGCGCGCGATCTCCTCCCCCAGTTCGGCCCGCCAGGCTCGGTCATAGGGCTCGAGCGAGCGGGCCGTGACCTCGCCCGTACGGAGGGCCTGGTGGGCGACCTCGCTCGCCAGCTCCGCGCACCGCATGCCCAGAAAGATCCCTCCCCCCGAGAGCGGTTTCACTTGCGCTGCCGCGTCTCCGACGAGGAGCACACGAGGTCCGACGCTCGTGGGGATCTCGCCGATCGGGATTCCGGAAACGATGTAGCTGGTGGGGTTTCGGAGCCTCTCTCCGAACCGGCGCTCCAGCAGCTTGACGAGCCGCTCGAAGTAGGTACGCGCCGTGACCGGTCCTGCCGTTACCGCGACGCCGACACGAGCCCCTCCCGAGCCATCGGGAATCCACCATCCGAAGAGACCCGGTGAGATGTCCTGACCCAGGTAGACCTCGACCTGGTCGGGGTCCCCCGGGCTCTGGGGGAACTCGGCTTCGAACGCGGGAAGGATCTCGACCGGCCGTCGAAGGCGGAAGGCACGCGCGACCGCGCTCGTCACCCCGTCCGCCCCGATGACGAGGCGCGCTTCGATCGAGCACCGTCCTTGGTCATCGTCCACGAGTTCCACGTTCGTCCTTCCGTTTCCCGAGCCCAACCGGTCGAACTTGGTTCCTAGGCGGTACTCTGCGCCCGCGCGAGCGGCTCGGTCGGCGAGCGCGATGTCGAGGCCCGCCCGGTCGATCACGAACGCCCTTGGTTCCGTCGCTTGGAATGTGACCGAGCGCAGCGACGGGCTGAACACGGACGCCCCGTGGACGGGTCGACGAACGATGGTCGGAGCCTGCGCTCGCTCGAGCACCCGTTGGGAAACGAGTCCGGCGCACTGGACGGGGAACCCCACGTTCGGGTGTTCCTCGACGACCAGCACGGAATGACCCGCACGCGCCAGGTGGTAGGCCGCCGTCGACCCCGCGGGCCCGGCCCCGACGATGAGCACATCCACGTCGGTCATCGCCGGCCCCCGTTCTCTCGCCAGGGGGTGGCGACAAGGTCCGTCCGTTGACGCGGCTCGACCCCGGAGTGCTCGACGGGCACGGTAACCCCCGAGCGAAGCGCCAGCTCGCCCGTCCACGCGATCATGGCTCCGTTATCGACGCAGAGCGATCGCGGAGGAGCGAACGCCGACCCTCCCC
>JBAUTP010000129.1:0-2275 GCA_049582265.1 Thermoplasmata archaeon | reverse complement strand
GACGAAACATCGAACGACTTTGATCGCCGGGATGTGCCGGCGTGAGCAGCGCTTGGCTGTGGGTAGCGGCGGCCGGGTGGGCTCTCTCGGCGGGACTCGCATTGGGAGCGAGAAAGCGCGTTTTCCTGTGGGCGGCGGAGCTGTGTTCGAGCGGCGCGGGCTTGGTCGCTCTCGTCGGCGGCGTTCTCTTGGCGCTCAGCGGCAAAGGAAGCTCGACGTTGCTCGGAGCGGGCAGTCCGGTCGGCGCGTTGGATCTGCGCGCGACCCCCCTCGCTGCCCCGTTCGTCGTTCTTCTGGGGCTCGTGTCACTCGGTATTGGCTTGTATGCACCTCGTTACCACCGCCCCGAAACGAAGACGGCGACATACCTATGCGTGCTGAATCTCGCCATGCTCGCCTCGCTCATCGTCCTTGTCGCAGGGAACGTCACGACTTTCCTCGTCGCATGGGGGTCGATGTCCCTTTCGTCAGTGCTCGTCGTGTTGCGCGATCAACGCCGCACGGAGGTGAGGGACGGGGCCTTCCTGTTCCTGGCTCTCAGTGAAGTCGGCTTTGCCATGGTGGTGGCTGCGTTCGTGATCCTCGCCACTCAAGTCCACAGCCTCGACCTCGCGACGATCACGGCTCGCATTGGATCGGTGCCATTCGGGTGGAGGAGCGCTGCGTTCGTGCTCGCCCTCATCGGCTTTGGGTTCAAAGCGGGCCTAGTGCCGCTGCACATCTGGCTCCCAGCCGCTCACCCGGTGGCGCCTTCCGATGGATCCGCATTCCTGTCGGGCTTGGTCGTGAAGCTCGGGATCTATGGGATCGCTCTCTTCGGGTTCCAATTGCTCGGTCACCCCCAAGCGTGGTGGGGACTGTTGGCGATGGCGATCGGAGCGCTCTCCGCTCTGATCGGCATCCTTTACGCCCTCATGGAAAGTGATCTGAAACGGTTCTTGGCGTACTCGACGGTCGAAAACGTCGGCATCATCGTGACCGCATTAGGCGCCGGGATCACGTTCACGAGCTATGGCCAGAGCGCACTCGGCGCGTTCCTCTTGCTCGTCGCCATGTACCACGTCGTCAACCACGGGGCCTTTAAGACGCTGCTGTTCTTGGAAACAGGTGTCGTGGAGCACGCCACCGGAACACGTGACCTCGACCGGCTCGGGGGCCTAGTCCACACGATGCCGCGGAGCACCGTCATCACGCTCGTCGGCACGCTCGGCATCGCGGCACTGCCCCCGCTCAACGGGTTCGTCAGCGAATGGATGATCTTCCAGGGATTGTTTCAGGGGTTCCGCATCCCGAGTCATTTCGTCGGAGTACTGATCGTGCTCGCTGCTGCGGTACTCGGACTCACGGCCGGTTCCGCAATCTTGGCGTTCGCCCGTATGTTCGGGATTGGGTTCCTCGGGATGCCGAGAAGCGCAGGAGCTGCAGCGGCTCAAGAGCGGGGCCAACCTCTCCTCGGACCGGGAGTGCTGGCTACAGCGTGTGTGGCACTTGCCGTCGGCGCGCCCGCGGTGCTCATAGCGTTGGATCGGGTTGCGCGCGGGGTGACCGGGGTGCAGCTGCGGTCGCGCCTGCTCATTTCGAATCTGACCGTGATACCCGCTCACACGAACTTCTCCGCATTCTCACCGACGTACCTCGCGGTCTTCCTCGTCGGGGTGCTGATCGTGCCGTTCGCCATCTACGCGGCCGGGCGTCCGCGGGGAGGAACCCGTCGAGTCCCAGTGTGGGACGGCGGCATCGTCTCGTTCCGTCCGAGGATGCAATACACCGCTACGACGTTCGCCAACCCGGTACGAGTCACATTCGAGCGCTTCTACCAACCCGACATCCACGTCGACCGGGCTTCCGACGATCCTGCCGGTCGTTCAGGACCGGTGCACTACCGAATGCGCGTCGCGCCGATATTCGAGATCTATCTCTATCGACCACTCGTCCGGTTTGTCGAATGGTTGGCGCGTCGGTTGCGACCGATCCAGTCGGGGAACGTCAACCTCTACCTCTTCTACATCCTCGTTGTGCTGGTCGTCGCGTATTTCGTCTCGGCGCGATAGCTGTGGGATCCGTCCGGTTGAACGGGGGCCACGTCACGGTTGCCGATTTACCTCGGAGGGGCAGATCGGTGGCACCACCGTTCACTCTGGGGCGAGATCGTTCATAGAGCGATCTATGCCCGGTCGAAGGCGTCCCATAACCCCCCGAGCAGCCTTCAGACGCGTGGCAGAAGTGATGCCGGTTGGGGACGCCCGCTTAATGGTGCAGGATTACTGGGGATAGT
>JBAUTP010000128.1:0-2606 GCA_049582265.1 Thermoplasmata archaeon | reverse complement strand
CATTTGTGATATTGACGGTGGCGCCGGCTAAGGGCCGATTCTTCGACCCGGTCACAACAAACCCTGAGATCGTGAAGGTCGATGATTCTTTGCTCAGGCTGAAGTTGTGGGTCACGTTCTTCCCGCTAACGGTGATCGACGCGGTCTGGGGGGCGTAGCCGGTTTGAGAGACTTCGAGGGAATAGGTACCGTTTGGCTCACTAAACGCAAACCCGCCCATGGAATTGACCGAAACGGTCGAGTGGAGTGAACCAGCCATCAGCTCGACGGTCGCAGAGCGGTCCGGGGTACCATTCGACGCGTATCGGACGGTCCCGTTGATCGTGTAGTTTAGTTGAGCGAGCGCGAAGTTGTGAACGACGTTGGCCTTCGTTACGGTCACCTGGGCGGATGCCCCAACATACCCCGCCAAGGTCGCGGAAACGGTGTACGTTCCCTTGCTAACGCCAAGGGAATAGGCCCCCGAGGAACTCGTTGTGGTGGATGGCCCGCTGCGAATGTTCACCGCGGCACCCACCAACGGTTTGCCGGTGAGCGACGAAGTAACCGTGCCCGTGATCTTGAAGGGTGTAACCGAGAATAGGTTCTCCATGGGAGGGTTCTTGGTCCAGTTGTCGTTGTTCCCGGTCCGCCCGAGTCCAAGCAGCCATTCCGTTGTCGTGAGCACGGAGTAGGTGTTGTAGAACGTGTCCGAAGTGTAACCCATGCGGGAGAAGGGACTGACGACCGCGAAGTAGATGTGACCGCCCATCGTGCCGTTCACCGTCGGCGAGGCGACGGCGTTGGCCACATCGAACGTGATGATGAAGGCGGTGCTCGAAAAGATGGCGGAATTGTTAATGAGCGGGCTGAGCCACTTCTGGAGCCACGAGTTGATGCATTTCAGCTCCTCCGTAGCGTGACCTGACGCGCCCGTGGGGGGAAGCTCACAGTTGTCCTTCGCGGAGCCGTTGTGGCCGTCGTTGATGATGTCAGGCGTGATGTAGGAGTAGTTGGGAATGCTGCTGTTGTTGACGTCGGAGTACCAGTCGTGAAACGTTAGGTCGTGCGCATCGCACAGTTTCTTGTCGGATTCAATATCTTGGTACTGGATAAACGGATTGTGATTCCGGTCATACCCGGCCGCCCAAGTCGCAGAGGAAGAGGTCGTATCGCAGGCACTCGGCATGTTCTGCTCGAACGTCGCCCAGGTTTCACCAGCTTTGGTGGCAAGGTCCCCCAGGTTGGTCGCAGAGTACAACCCATAGTCTCGTTCATCGATTCCCGAGGTGGTTGCGAGAGCCATGAACGAGAACCCGTGGCGGTAGGCGTAGTCGTTCTTGTCTGAGGAATAGGTCTTGGCTAGGTAGCTGAGAAAAGGCGCGGCATTCGCCTGTGTGTAGTTCTGATTCTCTAGCGAGACGACGACGACATGCTGAATTGGGGTAGGAAAGTCGGGCGCTCCCGAGGGGGTCACGGCAGCAGCCGGAGAGCCGGTCGAAGGGGGGGCGCCCACGGAGGAAATTCCCGCGTGTTCATCCAAGCTTGTTGGGTACCGCGCGAGTACGGTCGATCGCGGCTGACTTGCGACCCCTGCTACGAGCGAGGAACCCAAGAGCAGGATCAGAACGATGGGTACGATTGCCAAGGCACCGGACTTCGGACCGTTTTCTGCGGCCGAGGTCTTACCGAACCTTGTTGGGATCCGAGATTGCTTCCGCGACCGATCGCGGCCATTGCCGGAAGCTTTCGGCCGAGTCAAGTCGAACAATCTGACGCCGTGGGAAGTGACCCCGATCCCGTCGCTAGCCTTCACCCGTGGTACGTGCTCGGCGGGTCGGACCTATGAGGGCGGATTTAACCTCTTCTTCGGGAGAAAATCCGTCCTGCATCCTCAATAGTGACACGGATGCGTTCCGGATCATAGGTAGTCGAAACGAGATCCAAACTTCTGAGCCGTCGCAGGTCTTGGGTCTTCGCGAGCCACCCCGGAGGTGGACCGATCCAATCGGGACCTAGTGAGGAATAAGTCTATATACGTATCCATACAGAATTGTCGCTCAGATGGAGCCCGCACCTAGACGCCGACAACGCACGATCTACGCAGTCACTTTAGCCGCGATGATTGCCATGATCGGCGGGTATGCTCTCGCTGCTACTTCCGTAACAACGCTCGCCCCCCAACAGTCCTCGGGCGTCACGCAGAGCCCGAGTCCCGGCGGTTTCACGGGCATCGTGACGGTCCACTCGGAGTCGTTGGTGATCCTTTCCGCTGGAATGACAGGGTCCGCTACCGGCGGGACCCAGACGGCTGGGGCGGTGGGACTATCCGGCACCACCACGCAACTGGCGGCTTGCACGGGGGCCTGCGTCGAGCAGAACTTCCGCTCCGCGAGTCCGACGACCGAGGTCACGGGCGACTTCGGGGAACAGCTCGTCCTCAACGCGTTCCAGTCCACGGCAAACTCGGCCATCGGGTTCGACATGTCCATCGCGGTCTCCATCACGGTCGGGAGTACGACCTCCACCGTCACTTCGTTCATGTACCTTGAAATGCCGACCAGTGGGACGACCGAAACCATCCCGGTCTACCTGTTCGTGGACTTGGAAACGAGCACCGCCCCCGC
>JBAUTP010000127.1:0-2668 GCA_049582265.1 Thermoplasmata archaeon | reverse complement strand
ACACCGTCCCGTTCTCCCTCATTTTCCGTCGTTTTCTGAAGCACTACACGCTCCGGAAGCGCGCGACCTCCCCGTCCGCCGCCCTGCCCCAAGCGGGGGGCGCGGGAGGGTCGGCGTGATTGACCGGGTCGTTACGCTCACCGGTCCCCACGGCAGCGGAAAGACCACCGCGGGCCGCGGCGCGGCCGAAAAGCTTGGGCTCCACTTCCGGTCCGCGGGCACCCGGTTCCGGGAGGAGGCAGCAAGGCGGGACTTGGACCTCGCTCGATTCTCCCGTCTCGCCGAGGAGGACCCCTCCATCGACGGGGAGCTCGACCGAAGCATGCTTACGGTCGCGAAACCCGGCTGGCTCCTGGAAGGTCAGATCATCGGCGCCCTTTGCCGGCGGGCGGGCGTCCCCGTGCTGTACCTGAGACTGACGGCGCGGGAGGCCGTACGGGTCCAACGCCTTTCGGAGCGCGACGGCACGGACCCGGCGACAACGCTCGAACGGGTGAAGGCGCGCGAGGCGTCCGAGGCGGACCGGTATCGACGATACTACGGGATCGACCTCGCTCGGGAGACGTTCGACGGTGAGGTCGATACGTCCGACCTCTCTCCTTCCGCCGTGATCGACCGGGTCACGGAGCTCGTTCGCTTGGTGGCATCGGCGTGAGTTCCATGCCGTCCGAGCCCCTTCCCGCCGACGTCGCTCACCGGCTCGCGGACGGGGCGTTCCTCCTCATCGACAAGCCGCGCGGCCCCAGCTCCCACCAGGTGACCGCCTGGGTCCGCGACGCGCTGGGGGTCGAAAAGGCCGGACACGCGGGGACGCTCGACCCGAACGTCTCGGGTCTCCTCTGGATCGGAATCGGCCCCGCGCTCAAGCTTCTCCCGCTCGTACTGGAATTCCCGAAACGCTACGTGGGGCTCATGACCCTGCACGGCCCTATGAGCCGTTCCGACATCGACCGCGTCGTAGCCGAGTTCCAGGGCCCGGTCTTTCAAACGCCTCCGGTCCGCTCCGCGGTCAAGCGCGAGCGACGGGTCCGTCGGCTCCATCGCTTCGAGGTGCTCGAGGTCGATGGGACCCGCATCCTCTTCGATGTCGTCGCGGACTCGGGCACGTACATCCGTACGCTGGCCGTGGACGTGGGCGACGCGCTCGGCGTCGGGGGTCACTTGGAGGAGCTTCGCCGCGTGGGCACGGGGCCGTTCACGGAAACGGACGCGGTGAGCCTTCGTCAGTTGACCGACGCCCTCGACGGAGCGCGTTCGGGCTCGCCCGAGGCGCTCGGGAAGATCCTCCATCCGATGCAGGAGGTCTGGGGAGAGTTCCCGCCCGTGGTCCTCAAGGACTCGGCGGTTGCGGCCGTCGCGCACGGGGCCGATGTCGCCCGCGGCGGCATCGCCGACCTGCCACGCCCGTTTGCCGCCCACGCCGCCGTCGTGCTGCTGGACCGCCACGGAGCGCTCATCGCGCTGGGCACCGCGCTCACAGATTCCCGGGAGATCCCCGGGACCCTCCATGGCTGGGTCGTCGACTCGACGCGAGTGTTCGTCGACCCCTCGCGCTACCCTCGTTCGTGGGCGCGATCCGCGCTGGCGCGACCGACCGTGGGGAAGGACCCGGCGCCCGATTGACGGCGACGGTTAATTGGCCGGCGGCGTGGGAGGCGCGTGACGGTCCGCGCACCCTCGCTCGCCGGACCTCCCCGGGGACCGCTCGCGCGTCTCGGCCGCTGGGTCGTCCGACATCCGTGGTATCCCATCCTCTTCTGGGTCGTCCTGCTTGTTGTGACCCTCCCGTTCCTTTCGCTCATCGGCTCGGTGACGACGAACTCCGCGACATCGCTCCCGGCGAACTCTCCGAGCGCCATCGCTTCCCAGAAAATCGCCGAGCTCTTTCCGAACGAGAGTCAGGGTTCGAGCTCCCTGGTCCTTCTGGTCGGACCCAACATCACCGGGCCCGTCGGAAAGTCCTCCACTCTCGCCCTGACCTCGGCGATCGACACGAACACGTCGTTGACGTATCTCGCCGGCGTGGCCACCTTCTACACCGCCTACCAAGGGTACCTTAGCGGACTCACGTCGCTGGCGCTCGGGGTGATCGGTCCGGCCCTGGAGGGGCCGACCCCGCTTCCGGTCGTGGTCAACGACACCGCCCAGCTTCTCTACGGGCCGCCAGCCGTCTTTCTTAGTACGTGGGAGGGTCTGGTCGATGGGCACCCGGGAACCCCTCGCTCAGAGTGGAACTACCTCGCCTACAACCAGACGCTCGCCACGCTGGGGGGAAATGCGAGCCGTATCCTGGTGCTTGACGCGTTCTATTCCGGCGCCCAAGGATCGGGCGCCGGCTTCAACGGCTCGCTCGACTGCGCGAATTCGGTCGTCGGGGTCAACCCTCCCACGACGTGCGCCCAAACGGCGATCGCGACGCAGCTTCCCTTGATCTTCACCACGCTGTTCCCAACGGCGAGCGCGCGCGCTCTCGCCTCCACGACGTTGGAAACGCTCAACGTGACCTCGTTCGGGAGCGTCCTGCTGCAACGCGCCACGGGTGCGACGTATCTCCAAGACCAATCGGGCCTGCCCGCGACGTGGTTGACCGACGTATGGGATGCGTTCCCGTCGGGCTGGGGCTCTCCGGGAGCGATCGTCAACTGGACGATGACGATGGTCGCCCAAG
>JBAUTP010000126.1:0-4924 GCA_049582265.1 Thermoplasmata archaeon | reverse complement strand
GTACCCTCGGTCGCCCTTGGCCAGCCACCAGACGAGAGGAACGAGTAGGAGGGCCACGGCGAGCCATACCGCCCAGATCCCGGGGCGGCCGCCGAGGCTTCCGATGGCATTCAGCCCGACCGCGGCGAGCCCGTAGGGAATCTGTTGGCTCCCACCGCACGAGGGCACTAGGAAGGGATTCGCTCCGCTCAGCGCCGCTCGTCCCGAGGCTAGGTACGCTCCCACATCATCCGTCCCAGTTCCGCACGTGAACGGACCGATCTGCAGCGAGGCCCCCGCGGCCACAACGATCCCGGCGGCGAGAGTGAACTGCCACCAGCTCCAGGCAAGAACGCCCAATCGGTGGAGCGCCGGGACCAGCGTTCGGTCAAGGACCGCTCGAATCCTCGGCGTTCCGGGGTCCCGGTAGGCGAGGAGGAAGAATCCGGCCAGCAGGGCGGCGATGCCCCAGCCGACGTCCCAGACGAGAAGAGCGCCGGTAGCGGGCATGGTCAGCCAGTCTCGGTCGGGTGCGAGTGTCGCATGCTCTGGATGCCCCTTGGATCGCTCCGGTGGCGAAGGGTTTTCGGGCTAATCTCCCGGAGGGTCGACTGCACTTGGAACTTCTGACCCCTCCCCGAGCCGCGTGCAGCCACGATCGCGAGTCTCCGACCGAGACGAGTCACAGAGCTCGGAGGGGAGTGGCAATCGGGCCCTGCGAAGGCCGTGCCATCCCGAGGTCAATCGTCTCCTCCTTAGGAAGCCATCCTGCCCTACCAAGCTTCGATCAGCAGCCGAGGGGGGAAAGAAGGGCTAGGACTCAACTGGCGGGTGACCAGGCGACCAATAGCCCATCGAGCTATCCTCAGAAACTCTAGTCGAATTGAAGGGGTCGTCGGCATTTTGTCGGCTCCCAATCCTCGATAGGAGAGAATTGACTTGACTCGGTTTCCAGAGCAACATTTGGGTTTATGTATGACGAGCGTCCGACAATCGGGAGGGTGGCCCTGGTGAACAGCGACGAGTCGATTGCACTACCTTTGGCAGTATTAGGCGCACGTGACGACGCGGAACCGATTCCTGATCTTCCCCTAGCGTACATACCTCGGATTCCCGACACTCCTACGTTCCGAGAGTTGCTCGAGCGGGCGGTCGGTTGGGGGCGGCGATGAGCCAGGAACCTGGTGAATCACTGCTTGAACCTGCCCTTCCCACGCCTAGGAAATTCATGCTCGGAAGCGCCACCCCCCGCGGGTACGGTGCGCGCCCGAGGCTCAGCCCCGAAGCCGCGGCTGCCTTCGCCACGTACGTGGACACCGCGAGAGCCCGTGCGGCGATCGAAGGTCGTACGCTCGTCTACACGGTTCGGTGGAACTAGACCCTCATCAATCCGGGTCGTGGGCGATTTCTAGGTCGGACTGCGTCGACGCGAGTAGGCGCTCCGGACGAGCTTCGGACCGCGTCACGGCCTCGGCACGCGCTTCCGCGATGGCGAGCTTGGTCAGTTCATCGGCCCTCCGGTTCTGTTCGCGAGGGACCCAGACGTACTCGACCCGCTCGAATGTCCTGGCGAGCCGCGTCAGGTGCTCATGATAGGCCTTGAGATGGTCCGCTTTGACAGTGTATTCACCCTTCATCTGGCGAACGACCAGTTGACTGTCTCCACAAAGAAAAACGGGCCCCGTGTACTGGCGCCCCACCAGCCACTCGAGGGCACGCGTCGCTCCCACATACTCTGCGACGTTGTTCGTCGCGCGGGGCGAGCCCGGGCGTACCGCAAGTCCGCGCTCCTCGTACGATAGACTTTCTCCCGCGAGTGTGAACCCATAGGTCGCGAGCCGCCCGGGCCGAGCCGATTCGCAGGCCCCATCGAAATAGACGACCACGGCTCCTGAGAACGTGGTGCTCGCCCGAGGAAGTTGCGCTTCCATGGTCTGTTCACGCGGTGCGCCGGCGGACGACGAGTCCTTCATGGGCTGGTCGAGCGAGGGGTGGGCAGGTGCAGTAGTTCTCGTCCTGGACACACGGCCCGCAGCGGACGGCCCCGGAAAGATAAAACAGGGGCTTCGCGCACGAACGGCACAGTCGAGCCGTCCCGCAACGGGGGCAGAGAGCGAGGTCGTACGTTACCATCGTGTAGCATTTCCGGCAGTGGGTCGGTTCGTGGGGGCTCGACCGGTAACGGGCGGTCATGGCCGCCCGGGCCTCGGCTTCCTGCCTGCGCAACTCGTTCTCTTCGGGGCTTCCGAACACTCCACCGACGGTCGTAAGGGAAGGGTCGGGAAGCGTTGCTCCCCAGAGGATGGTCATGAGTGAGGCGGGTAGCGCAATAATGGCGAGATCCGTTTCCCATACGAGTTGGAACGAGCCCGAGACGGCCACGGGATAGGCGAACAGGCCAAGCGCTAGGACAAGAGCTAGCACTCCCAGGTACACTACAGACCGGTTCATGACCCCGGGCTCCGATGCGCGATGACCTCGTGTGAGGATGTTCACAACCGATAGAAAAACCGGCGCCCCTAACCGAACGTATAGGGAACGTTCTTAATCGGCCCCCTCGATTCGGTCCGCGTGACCACGACGACCACCACCACCTATCCCGTTGTCGTCGAAGAGGATCGCCATCTTCCTATCGGGGTCGCCATTATCGCCGTGCTGGTGGGGATCTTTGGCTTCCTCGTCATCATTGGGGGATTCCTCCTTCTCGTCGGCTCGACCTACCTGACCTCGTACACGGGCTTCCACTACTTTGGCGCCGGGCTCGTCGCGTCCATTCTCGTGATCATCATCGGCATCGTCATTCTCGCGACGGCCGTGGGCCTTTGGGATCTCGAGCTCTGGGCGCTCGTGCTCGCCATCATCGCGGTTGGGTTCGTCTTCGTATCCTATGTGTTGGGAGGGAACTTCTTCACCGTCGGCGGGATCGTTTCGTTGTTGCTCCTCATCTATCTCCTCGCGGTCCATCGAAACTTCATCTAACGAGGTCACGGCTAGCGCTTATGGCCCCCGCGGGTTGCCGACTCCCATGCCGAATCCCATCGTTCGAATGGTGACCACTCACGGAGAGATGCGTATCGAGATCTTCGAGGATCGAGCGCCCAAGACCGCTGCGAACTTCCTCAAACTTACCCGAGACGGATTCTATGACGGCCTCCAGTTCCACCGTATCATTCCGGGATTCATGATTCAAGGAGGCGACCCCCGCGGAGACGGCACGGGAGGACCCGGCTACAATGTTCCCGATGAGTTCGTCCCCGGCCTCAAGCATGACGGGCCCGGCGTCCTCTCCATGGCCAATACGGGTCGTCCGAACACGGGTGGGAGCCAGTTCTTCATCACCCTCGCGGCCACGCCCTGGCTCGATGGAAAGCATGCCGTGTTTGGACGCGTGGTCGAGGGAAAGGACGTTCCGGGGCGCATCGCCGCACTCCCCGTGGACGGGAACGACCGACCCCGAACTGCGGTCAAGATGACCCAAGTTTCGGTCGAGTGATCAGGGTGGGAAATCCCACGGGAGACGCTCTGACGGCCGCCTGAGGTCCTCGACGGTCGTGAGCCCGGCGGCTACGGCCCGCAGCCCGGGCACGACCGCGAGCAACAGCAGTATCGTTCCGTAGGAGACCGTAAAGAGGCCGCCGTTGGGAAGACCCGTGGAGAACGAGGCCTCCGGGACGAACGAGAGGAAGTAGGCCGCCGTGACCAGACAGCTGGCCATCCAAACAGGACCAAAGGCTCGCGTCGGTTTGAGGATATAGGCGGCGGCGCTCAGCACCGAGACGAGGACCCCCACGATGGCGATGCTCGTGAAATTGATCGGCGAATGGATGCCGTGCGCCGCGAGGACCTGTAAGATCACGTACGGTACCGCAGTGAAAAGGAGGAGCAGCGGCACCAGGCGCAGGGCTCCCAGTGTTATCCGCCAGCCCCAGGAGGGGATTCGGTAGCGCTGCGCGTCGTACGGGGTCGACCTCACTCGTGTCGGGGTCGGCGTGTCGTCCATCAGACGGCCTCCTTTGCGAGCGTGACCTCGAAGCCCGGACCGTCATAAAGGACCACGAGGGTGGATCCATTGCAGCCGGATGCCACGTAGAATGTGTTGGTCTGGTTGTACGAACCGTGGGGAACCACGTAGATCGTGACAGTCGATACCATCGGGCAGACCTCTCCCAGGCCGTTCTCCACCTCGACCGTCAGTCGCCCCGCGTCCGGGAATCCGGCGTGATTCTCGAAGGTGGTCTGGACGACCGCCATCGTCGTACCGTTGCTCGGGTCGAACGTGTGGGAGAGAACGGTGACGTTGAAGTCCGCGAACGGCGCCCCCCACGTGAACGTCGCGGGCTCGAACCCACCGAACGGCAGCACGTCGGCAAAGGTGGCATTGAACCACGTATCCGTGGTGAGGTTCGTATCGTTCGTGAGGAGGTTGGCGTTCCTCCCGAGGGCGGGCAGAGGGAAGAAGAAGCTGATCGGGATGCTGGCGGTATGACCCGCGGCTACGCTCATCGCGGACGTCTTGGAGGTGGTCAACAGGCTTCCCGACGGCAGCAGGACGTTGACCGAAAGTCCTACGTTATCGAGCGCGAACAGCCCGGGGTTGGAGAGATTCAAGAGCGAGTAGACGCGGACCGTTCCATTCGCCCCCAGCGTGCCATTGGTCGCGTTGGCCCCAGAAAAGGACGGCCGAATTTGCACTGCGGAGTATCCTACCGCCGCCAGGAACAGGATGATCACGACGAGCACAATGATGGATAAGCGTCGAAAGAGTCGGCTCCAGCGGTAGAGGCGCGGCGGACGAACCGGCACGACCAGTACCTGGGCTGGTCATGAAGATAAACCCGTGCGGCGGGATGCATTTCCCCCTCCGTGGGTCAGCCGCATCGCCGAAAAGTAGGGTCGGAGAGCCGTACGACTCGTGCCCGCGAATCTCCCCGAGAAGATGGAAGGG